>NZ_JBIAFO010000002.1:338620-539372 GCF_042869355.1 Streptomyces sp. NPDC007088 | reverse complement strand
GCTAACTTGGGGCACTCGTGTTTCCCCCCCCGGGGGGGGGGGGCGGGCCGCGGCCGGGGGGGGGGCGCCCGGGGCGGGGGGGGGGCCGCGCGAGCCGGTGGGCTCAGCCCGCGACGGCCGGGGTACGGCGTTCGGTGCGCGCGATGGTCGCGGAGCCGACGACGCGGGTCCCGTCGTAGAGGACGACGGCCTGTCCGGGGGCGACCCCGCGCACCGGCTCGTCGAAGGAGACCCGCAGCTCCCCGCCGACGAGTTCGGCGGCCACCTCGGTCTCGCCGCCGTGGGCGCGCAGCTGCGCCGTGTACCGGCCGGGCCCGGTGGGTGCCGTCCCGCACCAGCGGGGGCGTACGGCGGTCAGGCCGGTCACGTCGAGGGCCTCGCGCGGTCCGACGGTCACGGTGTTGTCGACCGGGGAGATGTCCAGGACGTAGCGGGGCTTGCCGTCGGCGGCCGGGTGCCCGATGCGCAGGCCCTTGCGCTGGCCGATGGTGAAGCCGTAGGCGCCCTGGTGGCCGCCGAGGCGGTTGCCGGACTCGTCGACGATGTCGCCCTCGGCCGTGCCGAGGCGCTGGGCGAGGAAGCCCTGCGTGTCGCCGTCGGCGATGAAGCAGATGTCGTGGCTGTCGGGCTTCTTGGCGACGGCGAGGCCCCGGCGTTCGGCCTCGGCGCGGATCTCGTCCTTGGTGGTCTCGGTGTCGCCGAGCGGGAACATCGCGTGCGCGAGCTGCCGGTCGTCGAGCACGCCGAGGACGTAGGACTGGTCCTTGGCCATGTCGGTGGCGCGGTGCAGTTCGCGGCCGCCGTCGGCGTGCGTGACGACCTGCGCGTAGTGCCCGGTGCACACCGCGTCGAAGCCGAGGGCGAGGGCCTTGTCGAGGAGGGCCGCGAACTTGATCTTCTCGTTGCAGCGCAGACAGGGGTTGGGCGTGCGCCCGGCCTCGTACTCGGCGACGAAGTCCTCGACGACGTCCTCGCGGAAGCGTTCGGCGAGGTCCCACACGTAGAAGGGGATGCCGATGACGTCGGCGGCGCGGCGCGCGTCGCGGGAGTCCTCGATCGTGCAGCAGCCCCGGGCGCCGGTGCGGAAGGACTGCGGGTTGGCGGAGAGCGCGAGGTGCACTCCGGTCACGTCGTGCCCCGCCTCGGCCGCGCGGGCGGCGGCGACGGCGGAGTCCACGCCGCCCGACATGGCGGCGAGGACCTTCAGGGGGCGGGAAGTGTCAGTCATAGCCCCACCAGAGTACGGGTCGAGGGGAACACGGGGCCCCCGAGTATCCGTTGTGCGGGACATGGACACAGGTGGCGGCCCGCGAGCGGGCGGCGGGCGGGGGCCCGGCAGACGCGCCCTGCTGCTCGGCGGCGCGGCGGGCGCCGCCGTCGTGGGCTCCGGCGTGCTCGTGTGGGACGAGCTGCGGCACCTGTGGTGGCGTGCGCCCGGGGTGGAGAGACCGCGGGTCGCGGGCGCCGTCGACCAGCCGGGCGCGCAGTGGGTCGCGGCCTCGGAGGCGAACTGGCGGCGCGCGGACCGCCCCGCCGACTATCCGGTGGACCGCATAGTCATCCACGTCGTGCAGGGCAGTTACCCGGTGGCGCTCAAGGTCTTCCAGGACCCGGCGCACGGGGCGGCGGCGCACTACGTCGTCCGCGAGGACGGACACGTGGCGCAGACCATCCGCGAGCTGGACGTGGCCTTCCACGCGGGCAACCGGCGGTTCAACGAGCGCAGCGTCGGCATCGAGCACGAGGGCTGGGTGGACCGGCCGGGGCAGTTCCCCGAGGCGATGCTGCGCTCCTCGGCCAGGCTGGCCGCCTCGGTCTGCGCGCGCTACGGCTTCCCGCCCGACCGCGAGCACATCATCGGCCACGTCGAGGTCCCGGGCGCCGACCACACCGACCCGGGTCGCTACTGGCCGTGGGACCGGTACATGCGCCTGGTCCGGCAGGCCCGTACGGAGGTGGAGGGGACGCGGGCGGCGGCGCGGCGCGGGTAGGGGCCCGCTCCGGGACGGGCCTCGCGCAGGGGTCCTCGGCCCTCCCGCGCGCCGTCCCGGCCAGGGGTCACGGACCCGCGGGGCCGCCCACCGTGAGGACCGGGGTGCGCGAGGCGTCGAAGGCGTCCCGCAGCCGCTGCCCCACCCGGTGTGCGGCGTAGCGCCCCGGCCGCTCCGGGCCCGCGCAGCCGCACGCGGGCCGAGCACCGCACGGCACCGCACGGCACCGCACCGCACCGCACCGCACCGCACCGCACCGCACCGCACCGACGAGGTGGTCAGTCCCGCGACCGGCCCGTGAAGACCCGGCCCAGCGTGTGCCGGCTCTCCGCGTCGAGCGGGTCGAGGAAGCGCTCGCGCACGGCACGGGCGTGCACCTGGAGGGCCGAGCCGATGACCTGCGCGCCGTGCCCGGTGAGGGCCACGTCCATCGCGCGCCCCGTCCCGGCCTCCGCGCGGTCGAGCAGGTCGCGCGCGGCCATGCGGCTGAGCTGGTGGGACAGGCGGGAGGCGGACCAGCCGAGGGCGAGGCCCAGGTCGAGCTGGCCCAGGCGCCGCCCGGGGGCCGCGTGCAGTCGGGCCAGGATCTCGAACTCGGGCACCGAGAGACCCGCCGTGGCGAGCGCCTTCGCGACGCCCGCGGTGACCTGTTCGCTCCAGCCGAGGAAGGCGCGCCAGAGTTCCTGTTCCGCCGCGGTGAGCCCGGCGCGGTCGGCGGTGCCGCCGTCTGCGGGTGGTTCGGGGGCGTCGTGCTCGCTCATGAGGCCACTCTCCCCTTCTTGAATTGACACGTCAAGTCGCGAGACCTACGGTGGCCACGCGTGGCCGGCGGCCCCGGTCAGGCGCGCGCGGTGGCGCACACGCTGGAGGGGGTGCGGCCGGACGGCTTCTCGGTGCGCCCGGTGGCCGACGCGGCGGACGGCCGCGCGCTGGTCGCCCGCGGCGACCTCGCCGCCGTCTACGTACCGGGCGAGCACGCCCGGCTCCTCGTGTCCTCCGCCGCGAGCGGCACCCGCGCCGACTACCTGGGCGCGGCCGTGGGCGGGGAGCTGTCGGCGCGGCCGGTGGACGTACGGCCCGCCGCCCCGGGCGACGTGAGCGGCACCGGGGTCTTCTTCTACGGGCTGCCGCTGGCCCTGGTCGGCATGATCACCTCGATCGTGCTGCTCCAGGTGGCCGCGTGGCCGGTACGGCGCAAGGCGGCGCTCATCGCGGCAGCCGGCGCCTTCGGCTCGCTCGTGCTGTACGTACTGGCGACGGCGATGGACGTCCTGCCGGGCGGCCACCCCCTGCTCCTGCTGTACGGCTTCGTCCTCACCCAGGCCGTCGGCTGGCTCACGACGGCGGCCGCCCAGCTCGCCAAGCGCTACTTCATGCCGCTGTCGATGACCTTCGTGCTGATCCTGGGACTGCCCACGGCCGGCGGCACGGTCAACGCCGACATGCTGCCGGCCCCCGGCCGCTTCCTGAACGCCTTCCTGCCCTTCGCGCAGTTCGTGGACCTGACCCGGGCCGAGGCGTACTTCTCCGGGCACGGCACGGTCCGGCCGCTGCTGACGCTGCTGGCGTGGGCCGCGGCCGGGGCGGCGCTGCTCGCGTGGTCGGCGCGCCGGGGCCGTACGAGGACGCCGCGGGCCGGGCGGCCGGCACCGGGGCGGGCCGAGCCCTCGACGATCGCCGCGTGATCGGCCCACCGCGGTGCACCGTCCTGGACGGCCCGGCCCCGCACCTGCCCGGCGGAGGAGGGGCCGCGCGGACGCGGCCGGCGGGTGTACGCGAACCCGGCCGGGCACCCGTTCCGCCTCGTGCGGGAGGGCTGACCGGGCCGCGGGCGAGCGGCCCCGGGGAGATCAGCTGAGTCCGGCCGCCCTGGCCCGGCGCACGGCCGGGCCGATCGCCTTGGCCACCGCGTCGACGTCGTCCTCGGTCGTGGTGTGGCCCAGGGAGAAGCGCAGGGTGCCGCGGGCGAGGTCGGGGTCGACGCCGGTCGCGAGCAGGACGTGGCTGGGCTGGGCGATCCCGGCGGTGCACGCGGAACCGGTGGAGCACTCGATGCCCTGCGCGTCGAGGAGCAGCAGCAGGGAGTCGCCCTCGCAGCCGGGGAAGGCGAAGTGCGCGTTGGCGGGCAGCCGGTCGGCCGGGTCGCCGCCGAGGACCGCGTCGGGCACCTCGTCGAGCACGGCCGTCACGAGGCGGTCGCGCAGCGCGCCGATCTCGCGGGCGAACTCCTCGCGCCGCTCGGCGGCCAGACGACCGGCCACGGCGAACGAGGCGATCGCGGGCACGTCGAGCGTCCCGGAGCGCACGTGCCGCTCCTGACCGCCTCCGTGCAGCACGGGGACGGGGGTGTGGGAACGGCCCAGGAGCAGCGCGCCGATCCCGTAGGGCCCGCCGATCTTGTGTCCGCTGACGGTGGCGGCGGCCAGGCCCGAGGCGGCGAAGTCGAGCGGCACCTGGCCGAAGGCCTGCACCGCGTCGGCGTGCAGGGGGACACCGAACTCGGCGGCGACCTCGGCGAGTCGGCGTACCGGCTGGAGAGTGCCGATCTCGTTGTTGGCCCACATGACGGTGGCGAGCGCCACGTCCTGGGGGTCGCGGGCGATGGCCTCGCGCAGCGTCTCGGGGTGGACCCTGCCGTACGGGTCGACCGGGAGGTACTCGACCCGGGCGCCCTCGTGGGTGCCGAGCCAGTCCACCGCGTCCAGCACGGCGTGGTGCTCGACGGGGCTGCACAGGACGCGCACCCGGCGCGGGTCCCCGGCGCGGCGGGACCAGTACAGGCCCTTCACGGCGAGGTTGTCGGCCTCGGTGCCGCCGGAGGTGAAGACGACCTCGCTGGGGCGGGCGCCGAGCGCCTCCGCGAGGCTCTCCCTGGCCTCCTCCACCGTACGGCGCGCGCGCCGCCCCGAGGAGTGCAGCGAGGAGGCGTTGCCGACGGTGGCGAACTGGGCTGTCATCGCCTCGACGGCCTCCGGGAGCATCGGAGTGGTCGCGGCGTGGTCGAGGTAGGCCATGGTGAGTCGATTCTACGAGCCGCGCCGGGCCGCGGGCGCCGCGGTGCCCCGCGTCCGGGCGGGCGGGATGTCCGCCGGGGGCGGGATCAGCCCGCGAAGCTCCACGAGGCCGTGCCGTCGGCGGCGGCGAGGGCCGCGAAGACGAGCAGGTCGGCAAGGCCGAGACCGAGGCCGAGAAGGGCCCGGCCGCGCCGCCGGGTGCCGCGTCGCAGGGCGATCGAGGCGAGCAGGACGGCGGCGGGCCCGAGCAGGATGTTCATCACCAGCAGGCCGAGGAGCCCGAGGACGAACGAGGCGACGGCCATGCCGTCGGTGTCCCGCAGACCGGTCCTGCGGCCGTCGGTGGCGGGTTCGGTGGGAGGAGCGGTCAGTTCCATGGAAAACGACCTCCTGTCGGTCGGGCGGTCAGTGGCTGCCGCGGTGCCGTTCCCGGACCGCGAAGACCAGCAGCCAGCAGCCGATGACGAGGGCGGCGACCAGGGAGACCGGGACGGGCGCGTGGGCGACGGTGCCGAGCGCTGTGCCGAGGACGAGGAGTGCCGCTACGAGAATGAGCATCGTTGCCTCCAGGTGGCCCGGACGGTTCCGGGCCCTTCGGTGAACGCTTATGGTTACGAGTGTTCACTGACCGACCAGTCTACACATCCCCGGGCGTGGAAATTCTGGGCGAACGGTTGTTGACTGCATGGCATGGATCACACCGACGCATCCGCACCCGTCGGCGTCCGGGCCGCGCGGAAACTCCGTACCCGGCGGTCCCTGCTGGACGCCGCGCTGGGTCTGCTCACCGAGCAGAGCCTGAGCAGCCTGGGCCTGCGCGAGGTGACCCGGGTCGCCGGGGTCGCCCCGACCGCCTTCTACCGGCACTTCCGCGACATCCCGGATCTGGGCGTGGCCCTCGTCGACGAGGCGCTCGGCAGTCTGCACGGGGTCGTGCGCGCGCTGCTCGCGGCGGAGGGCGGCAGCGAGGCCCGGCTGTCCGGGGCGGTCGGGCTGATCGCGGAGCACGTGCGCGCGCACCCCGACCACGTGCGCTTCGTGGCGCGCGAGCGGCACGGCGGGGTGCGGGCGGTGCGCGAGGCGATAGGCCGCGAACTGGGCCGGTTCGCGCGGGAGGTGGCGGCCGGTCTGGGCGCGCAGCCGCAGTCGGCGGGGTGGAGCGAGGACGACGTGCTGACGCTCGCCGAGCTGTACGTCGACCATCTGCTGATGACGGCCTCGACCCTGCTGGAGGCGGCGCCGGGCGATCAGGAGGCCGTCGTGGCGCGGGCCCGCCGCCAGTCGCGGATCATCGCGCTGGGGCGGCTGCACTGGCTGGACGAGGGCCCGTCCACGACCTGAAAGGGGGACGCCGCCCGCGCTCAGCGCGGCAGGTCGAGCAACTGGCCCGCGAGTTCCCCGATGCGCTGGTACCAGGCCGCCTGGACGGCGGTGACGGCCGGTTCGTCGACGGCGGGGCCCGAGCGGGTCAGGACGAGCCGGGCGCCGTGCCCGGTGCCCTCGGTGAGCCGCCAGCGGACCCGGCCGAGCGGGCTCCAGGCGTATTCGAGCAGCCGGGGCGGGTCGAGTGCGGTGATCGGGCCGGCCGGGGAGCCGATCGCGGTGAACCCGGAGGGCGCCTCCTGTCCGGGCAGCGGGTCGGTGCCGCGCGTGAGGTAGGCCCAGACCATCTCGACGGGGCGCACGAGCTGGCGCTCGAAGCGGACGGTGACGCCCGCCGGTTCCTCCTCGACCGTGGAGGCCACGAGGTCGAACAGCTCGACGTACGCCTCGTGCAGCGCCCCGTCACGGTCACCGGCGCCGTCCGGCTCCTCCCCGTCGAGCAGTTGGGCGAGGGCGGTCAGGCACACGTGCCAGCCGGAGGCGAAGCTCGCCGCCCCGTAGTGGTCGTCGAAGGTGTGCACGAGGGTCAGCAGACTGGCTCCGGGGCCCCCGGCCCCGGCCGCCCGGTCGGGCCGTACCGACCAGTGCAGCCGGTCGCTCCCCCAGGTGTAGGCGAGCACCCACGGCTCCTCCGCCTCCAGGACCGTTCCCCGCGCCGGGGGGTGCCCGCCGTCCGTGAAGCGGAAGGCGGCCCGCGCTCCCGGGCTCGGGTCGAGGCGCACCTCCACCGGCATCCAGCGCGCCGTCAGCTCCGGGCGGGTGAGCGCCTCCCAGATCCGCTCGGGCGGATGCGGGAGGCGGCGCTGCATGCGCAGGGCGGTCCGCCCGTCCTCGGTGAAGGTGAGCGTGTCGGCGTTGGGCTGCATGACGGGGCTCCCCGGCACAGTCGCTGGCGGCTTTCCGGCCACCGTACGAGAGCGGCGGGGCGGGCGCGCGGCGGGCGGCGGCCGTCCGGCGCCCCGGGTGCCGGGCGGGGCGGGCCCGGCGGCTCAGCGCCCGGGTACGCGGGCGAGCTGCCGGGACTGCGCCACCAGGCGACCGGCGCTGTCCCAGACCTCGGCGTCCTCCTCCAGGAAGCCGCCGGCCAGGTTGCGGGTGGCGATCTGTACGCGCAGCGGGCCGGGGGCGGGGCGGCAGCGCACGTGGACGGTGAGTTCCACGGTCGGCACCCAGCCCTTGACGCCGAGGTCGAAGGCGGTGGGCGGCAGCGCGTCGACGGCGAGCAGGAGGGACAGCGGGTCGGCGTCGCGGCCGTCGGACAGGCCGAACCACGCGCGCACCTCGCCCTTGCCGGACGGGGCGCCGAGGGCCCAGCCGAGCGTCGCCGGGTCCATCTTGAGCATGAGGCGGCCGGTGATCGCGTTCGAGCCGGGGATGACGCTCGGGCCGGGGGCGTCGTCGGCGCCCAGGCACTGCTCGACCGGGGGGAGCTCGGGCGGCCGCGCGCTCGTGCGGACCTCGTCCGTGAGCGAGCCGAGATCGCCGTACGAGGCGAGCACCCGCAGCCGCTCCACCTCGCTGCCGTCCTCGGCGTACTGGAACAGGGACGCCTGCCCGGTCGAGAGGGTGCGGCCGGTGCGTACCGTCTCGGTGCGGATCACGGCCGGTCCCGGCTGCGAGGCGGTCAGGTAGTGCGCGGTGACCGAGAAGGGGTCGGAGTGCGGCAGGGCGTCCGCGAGGGCGCGGCCCACGAGGGCCAGGAGGTAGCCGCCGTTCACCGCGTTGATGATCGTCCACCCGGCCGAGAGCCGGGCGTCGTAGACGCCGGGAGCGCGGAGGGTGACGGCGGTGTCGCGGTCGAACTCGCTGTCGCCCACGGTCGCCGGTGCGATTGCCTGTGCCATGGGGGAACGGTACAACAGCTTGCTACTGAGCGGTAGCTTTCTCTGGGGGCCGGGGCATCACTCGACCTCGACCGTCGAGGTCCTGCGGTTCCAGGCGCGGGGCGCGCGCCAGTGGTAGCGCAGGGCGAGCAGCCGCAGGAGGAAGGTCGCGACGGCCGCGATCCCGCTGGTGAGGGCGTTGAGCGCGTCCAGGTGGAGGCACACCGCGACCATCGAGGCGCCCGCGAGGGCGGGCACGGCGTACAGGTCGCGGTCCCAGCGCACCAGGGAGGGCACCTCGTTGGCGATGACGTCGCGGATCACCCCGCCGCCCACGGCGGTGGCCAGGCCGAGCGCCACGGACGAGGTCAGGCCGAGCCCGTAGCCGTACGCCTTGGTGGTGCCGGTCACGCAGAACAGCCCGAGCCCGGCGGCGTCGAAGACATTGACCGCGCCGTTGATCCGCTCGACCTGTGGGTGCAGGAAGAAGACCAGCACCGCGGCGACCAGGGGCATCGAGAAGTAGCCGAGGTCGGTGAACGCGGCGGGCGGGGTCGCGCCGATGACGATGTCCCGGAAGATCCCGCCGCCCAGCGCCGTGGCCTCGGCGAGCACCGCGATGCCGAACACGTCGAAGTTCTTGCGTACGGCGAGCAGCGCGCCGGAGATCGCGAAGACGAAGATGCCGATGAGGTCGAGCGTGTGCTGGACGGTCGGGGAGAAGAGATCGAGGACCACCCGGTCATTGTGCCGGGTGGTCCCCGCGTCACTTCCGGCCCGCCTCGCCGCCGGGGCCCTCCGGGCCGGCCTCGGCGTCCGGCGCGGCTTCGGCCTCCGCCGTGCCCGCGGCTTCCGCCTTGCCCGCGGCTTCCGCCTTGCCCGCGGCTTCCGCCTTGCCCGCGGCTTCCGTCGTGGCTTCGGGGTCCGCCGTGCCCGCGGCCTCGCCTTCCGTACCGGAACCGGTGCCGGCCTTCTCCTCCGGCTTCGGCTCCGTCCCGGCGACCGGCTCGCTCTTCGCGACCGGCTTCTCGGGGGTGGCGGCCGCGACCGGCTGTGCGGTGGCCGTCTCCGCGACCGGCACCTGCGCGTTCGCCGGGTCCCCGGCCGAGACCGTGATGGTCTCGACGGGCTCCGGGAGCGCCGGGTCGTCCGGGAGGAGGTCGGTGCCGTTCTCCGGGTGGTGGCAGGCCACCAGTTGCCCGGTGCGCAGCTCGACGAGCGGCGGTTCCACCGTGGTGCAGGAGAGCGTCGCCTTCCAGCACCGGGTGTGGAAGCGGCAGCCGGAGGGCGGGGCGATGGGCGAGGGCACGTCGCCCGTGAGCAGCCGGCGCTTGCGGTTGCCCCGGGTACGCGGGTCCGGCACCGGCACGGCGGACATGAGCGCCGTCGTGTACGGGTGCATGGGCGTGCCGTAGAGCGACTTGCGGTCGGCCAGCTCCACGATCTTGCCGAGGTACATCACCGCGATCCGGTCCGAGACGTGCCGGATGACCGAGAGGTCGTGCGCGATGATCACGTAGGTGAGGCCGAGCTCCTGCTGGAGGTCGTCCAGCAGGTTGACGACCTGGGCCTGGATCGACACGTCCAGCGCGGAGACCGGCTCGTCGGCGACGACCAGCTTCGGCTTGAGCGCGAGCGCGCGGGCGATGCCGATGCGCTGGCGCTGGCCGCCGGAGAACTCGTGCGGATAGCGGTTGTAGTGCTCGGGGTTGAGCCCGACCCGCTCCAGCAGGCCCTGGACCTCGGCCTTGACCCCGCCCTCGGGCCTGACGCCCTGGAGGCGGAAGGGCGCGCCCACGATCGTGCCGATGGTGTGCCGGGGGTTCAGCGAGGAGTACGGGTCCTGGAAGATCATCTGCACGTCGCGCCGCATGGAGCGCATCGCCGAGGTGGAGAGGTGGGTGATGTCCCGTCCCTCGAACTCGACGCTGCCCCCGGTGGGTTCGAGCAGCCGGGTGATGAGACGGCCCATCGTCGACTTGCCGCAGCCGGACTCGCCGACCACGCCGAGGGTCTCCCCCTGGCGCACGTCGAAGGAGAGGCCGTCGACGGCCTTGACGGCACCGACCTGGCGCTGGAAGACGCCCTTCTTGATGGGGAAGTGCTTCTGGAGCCCCTCCACCTTCAGCAGGGTCTCGCCCGGGGCCCGCTCACTTCCCTTGCTCTGCGCGGGAATCGTCACGTCCTGGTCCTCGCTCACAGCTTGGGCGCAATCTCTTCGGTCCAGATCCGCTCCCGCTGCTCCTGCGTCATGTGGCAGGCCGCCCAGTGTCCCTGGCCGCCGGCCTGGGCCAGCTCGGGCCGCACGGTGCGGGTCACGTTGTCCTTGGGGATGTCGGCGTACGGGCAGCGCGGGTTGAAGGCACAGCCGTCGGGGATGTTGATCAGCGAGGGCGGGGAGCCCTTGACCGGGATGAGCCGGTCGGTCTCCTCGCGGTCGATGCGCGGCATCGAGCCGAGCAGGCCCCAGGTGTAGGGGTGGCGCGGCTCGTAGAAGACCTTCTCGACCGGTCCGCGCTCCACGCAGCGCCCGCCGTACATCACGAGGATGTCGTCGGACAGTTCGGCGACCACGCCGAGGTCGTGCGTGATGATGATGACCGCCGAGCCGAACTCCTTCTGGAGGTCGCGGATCAGGTCGAGGATCTGCGCCTGCACGGTCACGTCGAGCGCGGTGGTCGGCTCGTCGGCGATGAGCAGTTCGGGGTTGTTGACGAGCGCCATGGCGATCATCGCGCGCTGGCGCATCCCGCCGGAGAACTCGTGGGCGTAGGAGTCGACGCGCTTGTCGGGCTGCGGGATGCCGACCCGGTCGAGCATCTCGATCGCCCGCTTGCGCGCCGTCTTCTTGTCCACCTGATGGTGGATGCGGTACGCCTCGATGATCTGCTTGCCGATGGTGTAGTACGGGTGCAGGGCGGACAGCGGGTCCTGGAAGATCATCGCCATCTCGCGGCCGCGCAGGGCGCGCACCCGGTCCTGCGGGGCGGAGAGCAGTTCCTCGCCGTCGAGCCAGATCTCACCGGACAGCTGGGCCTTGCGGCGGCCGTACTGGCCGGCCGTGTGCAGGCCCATGATGCCGAGCGAGGTGACGGACTTGCCCGAGCCGGACTCGCCGACGATACCGAGCGTCTTGCCCTTCTCCAGCGAGAAGCTGAGCCCGTCGACGGACTTGACGAGCCCGTCGTCGGTGGGGAAGTGCACCTTGAGGTCGCGGACCTCCAGGAACGCCTTGGGCGGCTCGGAGCCGGCCGCGACGGTCTCGCCGACTGCGGCTCCGGTCTTGCTGAGCTCTGTCATGCGAGCCTCACTCGGGGGTCGATCACGGCGTACAGCACGTCCACGACGAGGTTGGCGATGATCACGGCGAGCGAGGTGATGAGGACGACGCCCAGGATCACCGGGAGGTCGCGCTCTTGGATCGCCTTGAGCACGGCCTGGCCGAGGCCGGGGAGGCTGTAGGTCGTCTCGGTCAGGATCGCGCCGCCGATCATGGCGCCGAGGTCCATGCCGAGCATGGTCAGGATGGGGGTCATCGTGGAGCGCATCGCGTGCTTGCCGATGACCTTGGTCTCCTTGAGGCCCTTCGCCCGCGCGGTGCGTATGTAGTCCTCGCCCATCACGTCGAGCATGGTGGCCCGGGTGATGCGCGCGTACATCGCCGCGTAGAGGAAGGCGAGGGTGAACCAGGGCAGGAGCAGCCCCTCGAACCAGCCGGTGACGCTCTCCCCGATGGGGACGTACTCGCTGTGGATCCAGCCGAGTCCGAAGTCGAAGATCGCCATGACGATCATGCCGGTGAAGTAGATCGGCAGGGAGACGCCGGAGAGGGCGACGAGCATCGCGCCGCGGTCCCAGACGCTGCCGCGCTTGAGCGCGGAGAGGACACCGGCCGCGACACCGAGGAGGACCCACAGGACGGCCGCGCCGACCGCGAGGGAGACGGTCACCGGCAGCCGGTCGGTCAGGACCGGCCAGATGGCCTGCTCGCTGCGGAAGGAGTAGCCGAAGCAGGGGATCGAGCAGTGGGTGACGTCGCCGCCGGAGGAGTAGGTCCGGCCGACGAAGATGCCCTTGAAGAACTCCCAGAGCTGGACGAAGATCGGCTGGTCCAGCTGGAGTTTCTGCCGGATCCCCTCCAGGGCGGCGGAGTCGGACTGCTTGCCCACGTACATCGTGGCGGGATCGACCCCGGCCCACTTCGGGATGAGGAAGAAGATGCAGAAGACCACCAGCATGATGACCACCAGCATCACGACGACGGCCATGAGCCGCCTGATGAGGTATGCGAGCACTGCTTCCGGCCCGGCCGCGGGCCGCGGGCCACCGGGGAGTTCGTCCCCGGTGGCCCGCGACTACGCCGTCGTGGCCTTCACCTGCCTTTCGTGCAGTACGGCGGGTGTGCCGACGGTGGTGGTTACTTCACGCCGAGGTTGACGAAGTCGTACGTGCCCGAGTAGCCGTCGGTCGTGTAGACGTTGGTCAGCCTGGAGGAACGGAAGTTGATGAACTTCTCGAAGACGAAGGGCAGGTAGTAGCCGCCCTCCATCACCTGATGGTTGATCGACTTGGCGATCTCTTCCTTCTTCGTCGCGTCCAGCTCGGTGGTGAACTCGTCGAAGGCGCCGTCGATCTTCTTGTCGTCGATCAGGGCGTAGTTGTTGTTGCCGTTGCTGAGCGTGAAGCGCGAGTCCCAGAGCGGCTGGCCGTAGCCCTGCACCGACGGGAAGTCGGGGCCCCAGCCCATGATGACGACGCCGTAGCCCTTCTGCTTGACGACCTTCGGGTTGCCGATGATGCCGGCGATCTGCGAGCCGTCGTACTTGTCGATGTCGGCGATGATGCCGACCTTCTTCAGCGAGGCCTGGAGGGACTCGGCGGTCGCGACCTCGACGGGCTTGTTGCTGCGCACCGCGATGGTGGTCTTGAAGCCGTTCGGCTTGCCGCAGGCCTTGAGCTCTTCCTTGGCCTTGGCGGTGTTCGGCGCGCCGTCGTTCTTGGCGGAGCCGTACGGGTCGTAGGACTGGCCCTCGGAGCCGGGCACGGACGGCGGCAGCATGTTGGTGCCGATGTCACCGCCGGCCTGCGGGCCACCACGCGCGGTCTGCAGCGACTTGTGGTCGGCGCCGTAGATCGCGGCCTTGCGGCAGTGGATGTTGTCGAAGGGCTTCACGCTCTGCGGGAAGGTCGCGTAGCGGATGTAGCCCGAGACGGGGTTGTCCAGGTTGTCCTTGTGCTCCTTGAGGGCCTTGATACGGCCCTGCGGGGAGAGACCCGTCTGCGAGAAGTCGAGGTCGTACTCACCGTTGAGGAGACGGTTGTCCATGTCGTCCGGGTTGGTGAAGTACGTCACCGTGATCTTGTCCGGGAGCGCCTTGCGGACCGGGTCCGAGGACTGCTTCCAGTTGGTGTTGCGCACCAGCTCCAGGCTCTTGCCCGGCGAGTACTTCGCGAACTTGTACGGGCCCGAGGAGAAGGGGTGCAGGCCGTACTTGGACTTGGTGTCCTTGTCCTTGCGCACCGGGGACGCCGAGGTGAGCGCGAGCATCTCCTCGAAGTCACTGTTCTTCTTCGGGAGCTTGAAGACGATCGTCTTCTCGTCCGGCGTCTGGATGGCCTTCAGGCCCTCCTTGGAGGTGTCCTTGTAGGGGCCCTTGTACTTGCTCTTCGGGTCCAGGACGTTCTTCAGGTAGACGGGGCCGCCGGACAGCACGTCCTGGGCCCACTGGCGCTCGATGCCGTACTTGACGTCCTCGGAGGTGATCGGCTTGCCGTCCTCCCACGTGATCCCGTCGCGCAGGGTGTACGTGTAGGTCAGGCCGTCGTCCGAGATCTTGGCCTTGCTGGTGGCGAGGTCGGGGGTGACCGTGGCGCCCGCCTTGCCCGGCTCGGCCTTGTTGGTGACGAGCTGGCGGCTGTAGTAGCGCATGAAGTTCCACACCACGCCGTAGTAACCGCGCGTGGTGTCCCAGGAGTCGGCGTCCTGGACGGTGGCGTACTTGAGCGTGCCACCCTTCTTGCTGGAGGCGTTGGCCACCTTGTTGTTGCCCGCGTCGAAGCCGGCCGCGTGCGCCTTGCCGCCGCCGCCCTTCGAGTCCTTGCTGTCGCCGTCGCCCCCGCCGCACGCCGCCGTGGAAAGCAGGGCAGCGACCACGGCAGCGGCCGCGAGGGCCTGCTTGCGCCGCCCTGAGGTGTGGGTTCTCACGATCTCGGTTCCTCCGTGTAGATAACGGACCCGTGTGCTCACGGGCCTTTGAGTACGGCAGTTAACGGGAGCCCCGGGGGTCGAGCGCGTCCCGTACGCCGTCGCCGAGGAGATTGAAGGAGAGGACGGTGACGAAGATGGCCAGGCCCGGGATCACCATGTACATGGGATCGGACTCGTAGTAGCTCAGGGCACTGGACAGCATCTGTCCCCACGAGGAGGACGGCGGCTTCACACCGACGCCGAGGAAGCTCAGGGCGGCCTCGTTGAGGATGTTGGTGGGGATCATCATCGTCGTGTACACGATGATCGGCGCCACCAGATTGGGCATGAGCTCCTTGAAGATGATGTGCCGCTGACCGGCGCCCAGGCTGCGGGCGGCCTCGACGTACTCGCGTTCGCGCAGGCTCAGGGTCTGCGCGCGCACCACGCGGCCGACGTTGGGCCAGCCGAAGAAGCCGATCACCAGGATCATCACGAACACGCGGACGCTGGTGCCGTTGAGTCCCAGCATCGAGTTCGGCATCACCGAGACCAGCGCGATGATGAAGAGGAGCTGCGGGAAGGACAGCAGCATGTCCATCACGCGGCTGATGATCGCGTCGAGCCAGCCGCCGAAGTAGCCGGCGAGAACGCCGAGCAGGACGCCGAGGACGACGGCGACGAAGGCGGAGAGGAACCCGACCAGCAGGGAGATCCGGGCGCCGTAGACGATGCGGGCGAAGATGTCGCGGCCGTTGACCGGTTCGACACCCAGCCAGTGTTCCCCGCTGATACCGCCCAGCGAGCCGGTGGGCGTGGAGAACAGCGGGTCGATCAGCTTCTCGTTGTAGGCGTTGGGGTCCTGTCCCGCCAGGTTCGCGATGACCGGGGCCAGGATCGCGACCAGGATCAGGAACAGGACGACTATGCCGCCGCCCAGGGCGAGCTTGTCGCGCTTGAGGCGCTCCCAGGCGATTCGCCCGAGTGAACGCCCCTGCACCTTGGCCTTCGGCATTCCGGCCTTCAGAGCCTCCGCCGAAGGCGCCACCGGGGCGGCAGGCTCATGCAGTGGTGCCGTCATCGTGCCAGCGACCCCTCTCAACCGGCGGTAACCGGCCCACACTTGCCGCGGTGGCGGCAGACGATCCGTCGTACACAGGAGCGGAAGCTCCCTGATCCGGGAGTCTTCATGGCGCACCAGCCCGTGGACCAGACCTGGCGGTCAATGGATGCGTAACCGTGATGCATAAATCCCGAGTCCGTTATCCGGAGTCCGGCCAACGCACTGCGGACATAGGACAGTTGAGACTAAAGGTGCGCCATCACGGGAACCCAAGGGATTCCGTGCACCATGTCCGACATAGCCGCCCAGTCGTCACGGTAAGGGGCGGGGGCCCGCACAACTCGTCCGCATGCTGGACAAGTTGCTGCTAGATGCATCTAACGGGGGCGCGGAGAGGGCGCCTTGGGAGCGCCGCCTGGGGTGGAGACCCCTTCGGCCCGCCCTCAGTTTCGGCCCGCCCTCAGTAGGGGGCGGGCCCGGCTCCGTACGGCGGCGGGTAGCCGTACCCGGAGGCCGGGGCGGCGGGGGCGGCGTGCGCCTCGCGGTCGTAGAAGGGACGGGAGCGGGCCCGCAGCCACAGCGCCACGGGGTCGTGCGGGTCGGCGAGGGCGACCGTGGAGACGGGCAGCCCCTCGGGCACGACGCCGACGGCCTGGCCCATCATGGCGCGCACCGACTCGACGGCCGGTGGGGCGGTGTCGTACACGTCCAGGCCGATGGCCAGGTAGGGCGCGCCGAGCGCGGGCTGGACCCAGGCCCGGCGCAGCGAGCGCACGGCCGGGGTGCGGTGCGCGATCTGGGTCAGCAGCGCGTAGAACTGGGGCAGTTCGATCGCGGGCTCGCTCAGCCGCAGCGGCCCGGCGGGCTCGGTGTCCAGGCCGCGCGCGAGGCGCCGCAGATCGGGCCACGGGATGCCGAGGCCACCGCCGGGGGCGTGCGGGTTGAGCCACAGGCCGTGGTGGTGGGGGTAGAGGGCGCGCGCCACGTCGAGCCCGGTGAAGGACTCGTGGGCCCGGGTCCAGCCGCTCGCGGCGAGCTCCTGGGGGGAGGTCACGCAGGGCGCGTAGCCGTGTCCCTCGACCTCCATGTGTCCGTACTGGGCGTCGGGGGCGCCGGCCTCGCCGTGCCACAGCAGCATGTGCACGCGGCCCGTGACGAGGGTGTGCAGCAGGGCCTCGTAGGCGTCGTAGCGCCCGGGAGTCACCTGCCGCAGCATGTGCTCGACCGTTTCCCCAGGTCTCGACCGCGCTCGACCGGGGCTGTCCCCGCTGGCCGCAGCCGTGCCCGACGCACTCACCCTTGACCGCCCCTTCGTCACGACTCGACCGCCCCCGCACCGGCCCGGCGGATCACGGGGGCCGCGGCCCGCGCGTCCGGCGCACGCGCCGACCGGCCCATCAAACCAGCTTAAGCGGCGGGGTCGGCACGGACTTGACGCGCAGCGCCGGGAATGCGGGAGGCCGCCTTGGTCCGGGGTCCGTCCTTTCCGCCGCCCCCGTCATCCGGCCTCGGCGAGGTGGAAGGGACGGACGCGGGCGCGCAGCCACTCGGCCACCGGGTCCTGGGCGACGTCGAGCAGGATCAGGTTGACCGGCCAGCGCACCGGGACCCGGCCGAGGGCGCGGCCGAGGGCGTCCAGCGGCAGTTCGCCCGCGGCGCCCTCCCAGGCGGCCAGTTCGACGCCGACGAACAGCGCGGGCGCCTGGTCCTCGACCTCGGCCAGGCAGCGGCGGGCGCTGCGCACGACGCCGGTGGCGCGGAACTCCTCGGCCGCCGCGGCCAGGAAGTCGACGGGGTCGACCTGCCAGTCCGGTTCGTAGAGCCGGACCCGGCCGCCGGTGCCGGCCCCGTCCAGCGGGGTGCGTCCGCTGCGGCACAGTTCGGCGACGGCGGGCGGCGGCAGCGGCACGGTGACCGCCCCGTCGGGGTTGAGGACCAGGCCGAGCTGCGCGGGCAGCCCGCGGGCGAACTCGACTGCGGGGGCCACGGTGAAGGACAGGGTGCCGCCGGTCACCTGGAGGAACTGTTCCTGGGAGGAGAAGACGGGGACGTACGCCTGTCCGCCGAGTTCCACCGTCGGCACGTCGAGCGCGGCGCTGTCGGGGCCGCCCCCCTTGGGCAGCGGCACCCATACCGGGCTGCGGCCCAGCGCCTCCACGATCCGCGCGCCCGCCGTGGGCACGCCGACGGAGGCGGCGAGCACCTCCTCCAGTGCGTTGCCCGGCCAGCCGCCGTACGACTGGGTATGGGCCTCGGCCTGCGCCGGGACGTTCATCCTCTTCCCCACCTGTGCCTGCTCGCGCGCGGGTGGCTCACCCGCGCGTTCCGTCTGCCTTGCTCCTGCCGGTGGTCGCCCGCCCCTCACCCGCGGACCGCCGGGCGAACTTTAACGCGCCGGGCCCGGCGCGCACGGCGCGCGGACGGAACCTCACCCTCCGCCGTCTGGCGTACGCGGAGCGCGCTCCCCGGCGGCGCGGGGGCGGGGCGGGGCCGGCGCCGGGAAGTCGAGCCGGCGCAGGGCGTCGGCGGCGGGCCGGTCGAGCAGTACGACGGAGGCGCAGCCGCGCGGCAGGTCCCCGGCCAGGGCCCCGCGAAGGAGCCGGCCGAGGGTGGCGCGGTGGCGGCGGAAGGCGTACCGGCTGACCGCGCGGCCCCGGGTGCGCTGCCCGGCGAGCGCGAGGGCCGGGTGGACGTCGAGCAGTAACAGGTGCATCCCGGCGCCGCGCGCGCGGGCCTCGGCGGCGATCCAGTGCCGCACCCAGCGCTGGGTCCCGCAGTCGTGGAGGACCAGGCTCGCGCCCGAGCGCAGGGCACGGTGCAGAGCGGCGTAGTGGGAGAGCCGGACCAGGGGCCGCAAGAGCGCGTACGGCAGGCGCGGCAGTCGCCGCTCCCAGCGCTCCCGTGCCTCCTGGGAGTCGAGGACGACCGTGCCCCGCCCGGTGCGCGCGACCCGGTCGAGCAGTGTGGACTTCCCGCTGCCGGGCAGTCCGGAGACGACGACCAGATCCCCGGCGGCGAAGCCGAGCGTGCGCGGCCCCCCGCCGGCGAGCCCGCGCAGGTCACGGACCGGCGGCGGGAACGGCGGGGCGGCGGGGCGGGTGCGGCCGGTGGCGCGGCCCGGCCGCACGGGCAGGCCGCGCCGGGGGGCGGCCGGTCCCGAGGGTCCGCGCGGCGGACCGAGCCCCGCCGGCGCCAGCGGGCCGGGCCGGGGCCCGCCCTCCGCGCCACCCGCGCCCTCGCCCGTGTCGTGTGCCGCGTCGCGTGTCGCGTCCGCGTCGTACGCGCTGGTCCTGCCCACCCCGGTCCGCCTCCCCGTTGAGCCGTCGCTCCTCCCCCGACTGTAAAGAGGAGGTAATGCGGCCTGTTCCTGATAGTGCCCCGGCGGGGGCGGCGGGAAAACGGGGGCGGCCTCATGAGCCGGTGCGGACCGGCCCTTCTGCGCCGGAGGGGCGCGTGCGATGATGGCGCCGATCCACAACCTCATACCGGCCGCTTGAATCCGCGCGGGAGAGTCCCGGGAGTCCGCAGTGATCTCCGGGGCGCCGAAGGAGCAAGTTCCTCCCTTGAATCTCTCAGGCCCCAGATACCGCGCGGGCGAGGCACATCTGAAAAGCGAGCCGGTGCTCCCGGCTCCACCCACGGTGCAAGTCGGGCCCCGCACGCGCGGCGGTCATGACGAACCTCTCAGGTACCGATGACAGATGGGGAGGGTCCACCTCGCCGTCACGCCCCCTGGGAGCATCCCGTATGAGCGACACTTCGCCCCGCAAGACCGCCCTGGACGCCACGCACCGCGCGCTCGGCGCGACCATGACCGATTTCGCCGGCTGGGACATGCCGCTGCGGTACGGCAGTGAGCGCGAGGAGCACACGGCGGTGCGCGAGCGCGCCGGTCTCTTCGATCTGTCCCACATGGGCGAGTTCACGGTGAGCGGCCGGGAGGCCGCCCCCTTCCTGGATCACGCGCTGGTCGGCAACATGGGCTCGATCGGTGTCGGGCGGGCCCGCTACACGATGATCTGCGCCGAGGACGGCGGCATCCTGGACGATTTGATCGTCTACCGGCCGGCCGAGAGCCGCTATCTGGTCGTGGCCAACGCCTCGAACGCGCAGACGGTGCTGGACGAGCTGAACCGCCGGAGCGAGGGCTTCGACACCGAGGTCCGCGACGACCGCGAGGCGTACGCGCTGCTCGCGGTCCAGGGCCCCGCCTCCCCCAGGATCCTCGCCTCGGTGACCGACGCCGACCTGGACGGACTGAAGTACTACGCGGGCCTGCCGGGCACCGTGGCCGGCGTCGAGGCGATGATCGCCCGTACCGGCTACACCGGTGAGGACGGCTTCGAGCTGTTCGTGTCCCCCGCCCAGGCCCCGAGGCTGTGGAAGGCGCTGCTCGCGGCCGGGGCCGGCGAGGGCCTCGTGCCCTGCGGTCTGGCCTGCCGGGACACCCTGCGCCTGGAGGCGGGCATGCCGCTGTACGGGCACGAGCTGACCGCCTCGCTCACCCCGTTCGACGCGGGTCTGGGCCGGGTCGTGAAGTTCGACAAGACCGCGAACGACGGCCGTTTCGTGGGCCGGGACGCGCTGGCTGCGGCCTCGGAGAAGGCGGGCGCGAGGCCGCCGCGCAAGCTGGTCGGCCTGGTGGCCGAGGGCCGCCGGGTGCCGCGCGCGGGCTACGCGGTCGTCGCGGGCGGCGAGGTGATCGGCGAGGTCACCTCGGGCGCCCCCTCCCCCACGGTCGGCAAGCCGATCGCGATGGCCTACGTGGACGCGGCGCACGCCGCCCCCGGTACGCCGGGCGTGGGCGTCGACATCCGGGGCAGCCACGAACCGTACGAGGTCGTGGCGCTGCCCTTCTACAAGCGCCGGAAGTAGTTCTTCCGCGGCCCCCGCGCACGAGGGCGGCCGGGCCCGACGGCCCCCGCCCGGTGGGGCCGGGCGATCCCCGCCCCGGCCCCCCGCCCACCGCCGTTTCCCAGCACAGCCCCGCGTACAGGAGAATTCAGGTCATGAGCAACCCCCAGCAGCTGCGTTACAGCAAGGAGCACGAGTGGCTGTCGGGCGCCGAGGACGGCGTCTCGACGGTCGGCATCACCGAGTACGCGGCCAACGCGCTCGGCGACGTCGTCTACGCCCAGCTCCCCGAGATCGGCTCCACCGTCACCGCGGGCGAGACCTGCGGAGAGCTGGAGTCCACGAAGTCCGTCAGCGACCTGTACGCCCCGGTCAGCGGCGAGATCACCGAGATCAACGAGGACGTGGTGAGCGACCCCTCCCTCGTGAACTCCGCTCCGTTCGAGGACGGCTGGCTGTTCAAGGTCCGCGTCACCGGCGAACCGGAGGACCTGCTGTCCGCCGAGGAGTACGCGGCCTTCTCCGGCTCCGACGACTGACGACCGACCCCAGGGACTGATTCTCTTGTCTTCGCTCCTCAACACCCCGCTCCACGAACTCGACCCCGACGTGGCGGCCGCCGTCGACGCCGAGCTGCACCGTCAGCAGTCGACGCTGGAGATGATCGCCTCGGAGAACTTCGCCCCGGTCGCCGTCATGGAGGCGCAGGGCTCGGTACTCACCAACAAGTACGCGGAGGGCTACCCGGGCCGCCGCTACTACGGTGGCTGCGAGCACGTCGACGTCGTCGAGCAGATCGCGATCGACCGGGTCAAGGCGCTGTTCGGCGCCGAGCACGCCAACGTGCAGCCGCACTCGGGCGCCCAGGCCAACGCGGCCGCCATGTTCGCGCTGCTCAAGCCGGGCGACACGATCATGGGCCTGAACCTGGCGCACGGCGGGCACCTGACCCACGGGATGAAGATCAACTTCTCCGGGAAGCTCTACAACGTGGTCGCCTACCACGTGGACGAGCGGACCGGGCAGGTCGACATGGACGAGGTCGCGCGCCTGGCCAAGGAGGCGCAGCCGAAGCTGATCGTGGCGGGCTGGTCGGCCTACCCGCGCCAGCTCGACTTCGCCGCCTTCCGCCGCGTCGCGGACGAGGTCGGCGCGTACCTCATGGTCGACATGGCGCACTTCGCGGGCCTGGTCGCGGCGGGTCTGCACCCCTCCCCCGTACCGCACGCGCACGTCGTCACCACGACGACGCACAAGACCCTGGGCGGGCCGCGCGGCGGCGTCATCCTGTCCACCGCCGAACTCGCCAAGAAGATCAACTCGGCGGTCTTCCCCGGCCAGCAGGGCGGCCCGCTGGAGCACGTGATCGCGGGCAAGGCGGTGGCCTTCAAGGTCGCCGCCTCCGAGGACTTCAAGGAGCGCCAGCAGCGCACCCTGGACGGCGCCCGCGTCCTGGCCGAGCGCCTGGTCGCGGCGGACGTCACCGAGCACGGCGTCTCCGTCCTGTCCGGCGGTACCGACGTGCATCTGGTCCTGGTGGACCTGCGCGACTCGGAGCTGGACGGCCAGCAGGCGGAGGACCGTCTGCACGAGGTCGGCATCACCGTGAACCGCAACGCGGTCCCGAACGACCCGCGGCCCCCGATGGTCACCTCGGGCCTGCGCATCGGTACCCCGGCGCTCGCCACGCGGGGGTTCGGGGCGGCGGACTTCGCGGAGGTCGCCGACGTCATCGCCCAGGCGCTCAAGCCCTCGTACGACGCGGCGGCGCTGCGGGCGCGGGTCACGGCGCTGACCGAGAAGTACCCGCTGTACCCGGGCCTGTCGAAGTAACGGCCTCCCCTCACCGCCCGGCCGTGACGCCGGGCACATCCCGGTGAGGACGGTTTCACGCGGGGCGTCGCGCACACTGGAAACGGTGGACGGGACGCCCCGCCGTGTTCCGGGCGCCGACGCCCCCCTCTTCCCCCCTCCCGCTCAACCCGTCCCGGTGGACAACGGCGTCCGCCCGTGAGGAGTGTTACGTGGCCATCTCGGTCTTCGACCTGTTCTCCGTCGGCATCGGTCCCTCCAGTTCGCACACGGTGGGCCCGATGCGGGCGGCGCGGATGTTCGCGCGCCGGCTCAAGAACGAGGGCCTGCTCGTGCCGACCGCCTCGGTGCGCGCGGAGCTGTTCGGCTCACTGGGCGCCACCGGCCACGGCCACGGCACCCCGAAGGCGGTGCTGCTCGGCCTGGAGGGCGAGTCCCCGCGCACCGTCGACGTCGAGCACGCCGACGAGCGGGTCGCCGCGATCCGTGAGAGCGGCCGGATCTCGCTGCTGGGCGCGCACGAGATCCCCTTCTCCTACGACGAGGACCTCGTGCTGCACCGGCGCGAGACGCTGCCGTACCACGCGAACGGCATGCGGATGTTCGCCCGCGACGCCGAGGGCGCCCTCCTGCTGGAGAAGACGTACTACTCGGTGGGCGGCGGCTTCGTGGTGGACGAGGACGCGGTCGGCGAGGACCGCATCAAGCTCGACGACACGGTGCTGAAGTACCCCTTCCGCACCGGCGACGAACTGCTGCGCCTCGCGAAGGACACCGGTCTGTCCATCCCCGCGCTGATGCTGGAGAACGAGAAGGCCTGGCGCACGGAGGACGAGATCCGGGCGGGCCTGCTGGAGATCTGGCGGGTCATGAAGGACTGCGTGGCGCGCGGCATGAGCCAGGAGGGCATCCTGCCGGGCGGCCTGAAGGTGCGCCGCCGCGCGGCCTCCTCGGCCCGCCAGCTGCGCGCCGAGGGCGAGCCGCTGCCGCGCGCGATGGAGTGGATCACGCTGTACGCGATGGCCGTGAACGAGGAGAACGCGGCGGGCGGCCGGGTCGTGACGGCCCCGACCAACGGCGCGGCCGGCATCATCCCGGCGGTCCTGCACTACTACATGAACTTCGTGCCCGGCGCCGACGAGGAGGGCGTCGTGCGTTTCCTCCTCTCGGCCGGGGCGGTCGGGATGCTGTTCAAGGAGAACGCCTCGATCTCGGGCGCCGAGGTCGGCTGCCAGGGCGAGGTCGGCTCGGCCTGCTCGATGGCCGCGGGCGCCCTCGCCGAGGTCCTGGGCGGCACCCCGGAGCAGGTCGAGAACGCGGCCGAGATCGGCATGGAGCACAACCTGGGCCTGACCTGCGACCCGGTGGGCGGCCTCGTCCAGATCCCCTGCATCGAGCGCAACGGCATGGCCGCCGCCAAGGCGGTCACCGCGGCCCGCATGGCCCTGCGCGGCGACGGCAACCATCTGGTCTCCCTCGACAAGGTCATCAAGACGATGCGCGAGACGGGCGCCGACATGTCCGTCAAGTACAAGGAGACGGCGCGGGGCGGGCTGGCGGTGAACATCATCGAGTGCTAGGGCGTGTCCGCGATGCCGGTTGGTGGTCAGCCCGTTCCTGGTGCGTCGTCATGGAGTAACCGATCAGGTCTGGGCAGTGATCGGGCCATTGCCGGCTCCGCCTCGGATGGGGCGGCCGGTGCGGGACCGGCGGCAGGTCCTCAACGGTCCCTGTGGAAGCTGTCCACGGGCGCGGCCTGGCGGGACCTGCCGGAACGGTACGGGCCGTGGAAGACGGTCGACGAACGGTTTTGGCGCTGGTCGGCGGACGGGACCTGGGACCGGCTCCTGGCTCACGTCCAGCAGCGCTCCGATGCGATCGGCGAAGTCGACTGGTCCACCGTGTGCGTCGACTCGACGATCGTGCGGGCCCATCAGCACGCCGCCGGGGCCCGAAAAGGGGGCCCGTCCCCGAACGAACCGACCAGATCAGCGGACGCCGACGACGCGGCGAGACACTCCGCCACCTCGGCCGTACGACCTACCGGCCCGGCCCCGCAACGTCGTCGAACGCTGCTTCAACAAGCGGCTCCCGCGTCCGGTCCCTGCCCGCCGCGACCCGCGCCCTTCTCCTGCTCGCCACCCTGGACGGCACCGGTGACCTCGGTGTGCTGACCACGGCCGCGCGGGAAATGGACGGCGAAACGGACCTGCGGGATCTCGATGCCGCCGAGCAGGACGGGCTCGTGCGGGTGGACGAGTCCTCGCGCCGCCTGGTGTTCAGGCACCCGCTGATCCTGTCGGCCGTCGTCGAGACGGCCACCAGCAGCAGCCGGCGCGCGGCCCACCACGCCCTGGCACAGGTCCTGGACGACAGGCCGGAGCGACGGGCGTGCAGCCCGACGAGGAGGTGGCTCTCCTGCTTGAGCGGACGGCGCGCCGCGTTCTCGACCGCGGCGACGCCGTGGCGGCGATCGCGGCGCTGACCCGGGCCGCGGACCTGAGCCCGCTGGACACCGACCGCGCACGGCGGCTGGCCGAGGCCGCCTACGTCGGTGCCGAGGCGATCGGCGCGCTTCGCGGCGCGTCTGCGCTGCTGGAGGACGCCTGGCGCGCGGATCCCGGACACGGTGCGTCCCTGCGCTCCGCGACCGCCGCGGTACAGCTCGTGCTGAACAGCGACGGGCATTCTCGCCACGGCCCACCGCCTGCTGGTCGGCGCCATCGAGCAGGGCGGCCACGGCTACGACGCCGAGGACCCGGCACTCAACGACGCGCTGCATTTCCTGCAACTGCTGTGCGACTACGGTGCTGACGAGGGGCTGTGGACCCCCTTGACGAGGCGGTCTCCCGGATGCGCCCCGCACCGCCGCGGCTGCTGCTGGTGGCCGCGCGGACCTGGGGCGACCCGGCCCGTGCCGACGCGGCGACCCTGCGCGAGCTGGACGAGATCATCGACGGCGCGACGAAGGAGACGGATCCGGCCCGCGTCGTCCGAGTGGGCACTGCCGCGCTGTACCCGGACCGGTTGGGGGCGGTCCGTGAGGCGTCCTGGCGGCTGGTCCGGCAGGGGCGTGCGGGCGGGCCGGTACGCCGGCACATCGGAGCCCTTCTGCACCTGTGCCTTGACGACCACCACCGGGGCAGGTGGGCGGAGGCCCTGAACTCTCGGAGGAGGGGCTGGCGTTGTGCTCGGCGTCCGGACACACCGTCTGTACCTGGCTCTTCCAGTACTCCAAGGGCCTCTCGGGCTGCTGGCCGCCGGCTCCGAGGCCCTTGTGACGGAGGACGACGCCGAAGCGGCCCGCCTGTTCACCGAAGCGCTGGCCGCACCGGACACGGACCGATGGCCGTTCGCCCAGGCGCGGGTGCGCTTGGCCCAGGGCGAACGACTGCGCAGGGCGAGGGCGTTGTCCGAATCCGAAGCTCCTCTGACCGCCGCGATGAGGACTTTCCGGCAGCTGGGCTCCACCACCTGGGCCGAGCGCGCGCAAGGAACTGCGGGCGGCCGGGCGGGCCCCTTTTCCCAGGGTCCGTCTGACCGGTCCCGTCATCCCCCGAGGCGAGCCACGGCCGCGTGCTCCCATACCCTCACCAACCGTCGCCGAGCGGGCAGATGAGGCTCCTCACGACAGCCCCACCCCCTTCACGAGCCCCACGGCTCACTCTTTGCAGGCGTCGCCTTCTCCTGTTAGATGATCCATCCGCATCGAATGTGAATGTTCGGTGTGCTTCTTATGAGAGTTCAGGAGACAGAGTGACACGCAAAAGGGAGAGACGGGTTGTTTCGTCTCTCAAGGGGGCTGCGGTCAGGCCCAGAGGGACGAGACGAATAGCTCTTGGCCTGGTGACCGTGCTGGCGAGTCAGTCAGCGCTCATGTCACTCGAGTCGGGTGCCGCCTTCGCCGTGCCGTCCGGCGACACCGTCGCGGGGGCCTCCGCGGACGAGAAGGCGGCGTCGACGGCTGATTCGACCGCAGCGGCGCTCCTGACGGCCCGTCTGCGGGACCGCAGGGTCGAGATCCTGTCGGAGCGCACCGCGACCTCGACGACCTGGGCCCTGCCCTCGGGTGAGTTGCAGACCTCGGCGTACGCGGAGCCGGTCCGGCAGAAGGTCGACGGTACGTGGCAGGACATCGACACGACGCTCTCCAGGTCCGGTTCCGCGCTGGAGCCGAAGGTCACGACAGCGGACATCAAGGTGTCGGACGGCGGTGACAGGGCGCTCGCCTCTGTCGCCAAGGGCGAGAAGTCCTTCGCGATGGGCTGGGCCGACACGCTGCCCAGGCCCGAGGTGAAGGCCGACACGGCCTCCTACGATCTGGGGGACGGCCAGACCCTGTCCGTGACAGCCCTCCCGCAGGGCTTCTCGCAGAACGTCGTCCTGGACACGGCCCCCCGCGACCGGCTCACGTACCGCATCCCGGTCAAGGCCGCTGGTCTGAAGATCTCCGAGGCCGACTCGGGGCACCTGCTGCTCAAGGACGCACACGGCAAGCTCGTCGCGGAGGCGCCCGCGCCGATGATGTGGGACTCCTCCAAGAACGGCAGGTCCGGGGAGTCGAAACACCAGGCCAGGGTGGACACCAGGATCGAGACCGCGGCGGACGGCTCGCAGATCCTCGAACTGACCCCGGACGCCGACTACTTCAAACAGGACCTGACGTACCCGGTCACGGTCGACCCGACGTCGACCCTCGCGGCGACCACGGACACCTGGGTGGCCACCAACTACCCCGACTCGCAGGTCTCCTCGACCGAGCTGAAGTCGGGCACCTACGACGCGGGCACCACCAAGGCCCGCTCGTACCTGAAGTTCGACGCGGCCCCCTTCAAGGGCAAGCACATCACCTCCGCGAGCCTGTCGCTGTACTCCTACTACTCCGCTACGTGTTCGACGGCGAGCGCCGGTACCCAGGTGCGGCGCGTGACCTCCTCCTGGTCGCCGTCGGACATCGTCTGGTCCGCCCAGCCCTCGACCACCACCACGGGCGCGGTCACCAGCACGGCGGCCAAGGGCTACAGCAAGGACTGCCCCGCCGGCACGATGAACTTCTCGCTCGGCCCGCTCGTGCAGGCCTGGGCGGACGGCTCCGCCAACTACGGCCTGCGCGTCGCCTCACCGGACGAGACCGACTCGCTCACCTGGCGACGCTTCTTCTCGGCCAACCACGTCTCGGGCGACAGCGCCGAGGAGCCCCATCTGACGGTGACGTACAACTCGTACGCCACGACCGCCTCGGCGGCGATCGCCCCCTCCGCGCTGAACGCCTACAACGGCAGCCGGTACGTGACGTCGCTGACGCCCAAGCTGGCGGCGAAGGTGACCGATGCCGACGGCTCCGCCGTCAAGGGGCAGTTCGAGATAAGCCCTGACCCGGGGGCCGCCGACACGACGTACACCTACACGGCGTCGAGCGGGAACGTCTCGTCCGGTGGTGAGGCCTCGGTCACCGTCCCCGCGGGCTCCGCGCTGCCGTCCGGCAAGCACCTGCGCTTTAGGGTACGGGGCTACGACGGTACCGACTACGGCCCCTGGTCCGGATACACGACGTTCGTCATGAACACGGCCCTGCCCGCGGCTCCCGTGATCAAGTGCGCCGCCTACCCGGCGGGTGCCTGGACGACCAAGGTGTCCGGCAAAGTGCCCTGCACGCTCAACACCTCCGCGACCGACGGCGCCGGCTTCCAGTGGAGCCTGGACTCCACGGTGCTGGGCCAGCGCGTCCTGGACACCACGAACGGTACGGGCGGTGACACCCAGACGATCAGCATCGACCCCGCCAACGGCCCGCACGTCCTGCGCGCCCGCACGATCGACTCCGGCGGCAACCTGTCCACCGCCACGACCACGTACTCCTTCGGCGTCGGGAGCGGCTCCCTCGGGGTGACCGGTCCCCGCGACGGCACCTGGACCACCGCGGACGTCGCTCTCACGGCCACGGGTGACAGCGCGTTCACGGGCGCGACCTGGCAGTACCGCCGCGGCACCGCCGACTCCTGGCACACCGTCCCGGTGGGCGACGTGTCGAAGAACAAGGCCGCCGTGAGCGCCTGGCCGGTGCCCGTCACGGGCGGCACCGCCACCCCCCTGGTGTGGCACATGGACGAGACACTCGACGACGACGGCGCCGTCCAGCTACGCGCCACCTTCACGGACGGCGCCGCCTCCGCCTCCAGCGTCCCGGTGTCCGTCACGCTGGACCGCGCCGCCGGGGCGGCGCCGCAGCAGAACGTGGGCCCCGGCTCCGTCAACATGCTGACCGGCGACTTCTCGATGACGGCCGACGACGCCTCGGTGTTCGACGCGGCCCTCTCCCGCACCTTCTCCTCCCGCGCGGTCGACGCCGAGAGCGAGGGGCAGGCGGCGATCTTCGGACCGGGCTGGGTGTCCTCCGTGACGGCCACCACCGGCGTCGACTACACGAGCCTGCGCAAGACCTCGGCGACCTCCGTGTCCCTGATGGACGCGGACGGCGGCTCAGTCGCCTTCACCCGCTCCGGCACCACCACTTCCTGGACCCCGGAGCCCGGGGCCGGTCAACTGGCCCTGAGCGGCGGACTCGACCAGGACACCTTCACGCTGAAGGACTCCGTCACCGGCGTCATGTCCACCTTCGGCCGGATCTCCGGTGCCACCACCTGGACCTTCCGCACCAGCCAACTGGTCACCGACGACTCCACCACCAGCGTGGTCGTGGAGCCCGTGACCGCGGGCACCCGCACGCTCAGCCGCCCCAAGTACCTCGTCTCCCCCAACAAGGCCGTCGACAAGGACAACACCGTCTGCGCCGCCAAGCCGGGCACGGCGGGCTGCCGCGTCCTGGAACTCGTCTACGCCGACTCCACCACCGCGACGAGCGGTGGCCTGGGGGACGTGAAGGATCAGGTCAAGCAGTTGAAGGTGTGGGCCACCGATCCGGGCGCGACAGCGGCCACCGCGACCGTCGTCGCTCAGTACGCCTACGACACGAACGGCCTGCTGCGCGAGGCGTGGGACCCCCGGGTGTCCAAGGACCAGAAGGAGTCGTACACCTACGACGCCGCCAAGCGCGTCGTCACCTACACCCCCGCGGGGCAGCTGCCCTGGACCCTCACCTACAGCAGCGGCACCGACGCGAACGGTCCGGCCGGACGGCTCCTCAAGGCGTCCCGCCCCACCCTGGCACCCGGCACGACCGCCACCACCAACGGCACCGCCACGACCTCCGTCGTCTACGAGGTCCCGGTCTTTGGCAGCACCGCTCCCTACGCGCTGGACGCCACGTCCGTGGCCGCCTGGGGACAGACGGACCTGCCGACCCGGGCCACCGCCGTCTTCCCCGCCGATCAGGTCCCCCCGGCCAACACCGGCGCGGGTCTGAAGGCGAGCGACTACCGGCGGGCCACCCTGACCTACCTCGACGACGAGATGAACACCGTCAACGTCGTCGAGCCGGGTGGCCGCGTCTCCACCAGCGAGTACGACTCGGAGGGCAATCTGGTCCGGGAACTGACCGCCGCCAACCGCGAACTCGCCCTCGGCAGGACCACCACGCCCGACAGCCTGCTGGCGGCCGAACTCGACAAGGCCCGCGACGACGCCGGAACCCCGGCGGAAGGCACCGCCCAAGCGGCCCTGCTGCTCTCCACCACCAGCGTCTTCGCCCTCGGCACCAGTGGCGGCTGGCTGGAGCGCGAGATCAGCGGCCCGCTGCACACCGTGACGCTCCGCTCGAAGGCCACCGCCCCCGCGGGCGGCACCGACCAGCCGGCCGGAACGGCGCTTCTGGCCCGCGAACACACGGTGCGCGCCTACGACGAGGGCCGTCCCGACAGCGCCGCCGTCGCCGATCAGGTCACCACCGAGACCACCGGAGCCCTGATCGACGGCTACCCGGAAGACGCCGACGCCACGACCGTGCGCACGGTGTACGACTGGGCGACCGGTCTCGCCGTCAAGGCGATCGAGGACGCCCAGGGGAAGGCCGTCACCACGACCGCGACCTACGACGCCGCCGGCCGCCAGGTGACCACCACGCTGCCGGGCGCGACCGCCACCGGCGCGGGCACGACGAAGGCCGACTACTGGGCGACCGACGGTGACTGCGCCGGGCACCCCGAGTGGGCGGGACTGGTCTGCGTGATCGCCCCCGGCGGTCCCGTCACCGGGGGCGGCGGCAACCCGGCGCAACTGGCGACCAAGTCCTTCACGTACGGACGCTGGGGCCAGGCCGCCACGGTGAAGGAGACCGCGAACGGCGTCACCCGCACCACCGTCTCCACCTACGACGAGGCGGGACGCCCGACCGGTACCGACGTGACCGGCGGCGCCGGCGCGGACATGCCCGCCACCACCATCACGTACGACCCGTCCGGTCTGGAGACCAAGGTCACCTCGGGCGGACGGGCGATCACCTCGGCCGTCGACCGGCTCGGCCGTGAGATCTCCTACGACGACGGAACGGGCAGCACCGCCCGCACCACCTACGACGCTCTCAACCGGGCCCTGACCATCACCGACTCCGCACCCTCCACGACGACGTACGCCTACGACACCACGGCCGACCCGCGCGGCCTGCCGACCACGCTCACCGATTCGGTCGCGGGCACGTTCACCGGCACCTACGACGCCGACGGGCAACTCGTGAAGGAGAAGCTGCCCAACGGCACCGTCCTCACCCTCGACTACGACGCGAGTGGACGCGAGACCGGCCGCGAGTACACCGACGCGAACGGCGTGACGGTCCTGGCCGACCACGGTGCCTACACCGTCGCGGGGCAACTCGCCTCGCACGCCCAGACCGACGGTGGCACCCTCGTCAGCAGCTACGGCTACGACAGGACCGGCCATCTGACCTCCGCCCAGGACGACACCGGTTCGTCCTGCACGAGGCGCGTCTACACCTTCGGGGACGAACGGAGCAACCGCACCGGCCTGACCACGTCCACGCTCGGCGAGGACTGCGCCTCGTCCGCGGAGCCCTCGTCCGACAGCACCTCCTACGCCTACGACAGCGCCGACCGTCTGGTCTCGGCGACGCGGGGCGCGACCACCACCGACGCGACGTACGACGCCTTCGGCCGTCGCACCGCGGGAGTGGACGGCACGGCGGTCGCCTACTACACGGGCGACACCGTCCGGCAGGTCACCCAAGGCTCCGCGCGCACGACGTGGGGCCTGGACGTGGCAGGCCGGCAGGCGAGCATCGTCGCGGAGACCAGGGCGGCGGACGGCGCCTGGAACACGACGTCCAGCACCACCGAGCACTACCGCTCCGGGGCCGACACGCCCGCGTGGAGCAGCGTCGTGGCGAGCGGCACCACGACGGTGAGCCGCAATGTCGGCGACCTGACCGGCGGGTTGACCGCTGTCACGAGCGCGAGCGGGGACACCGTCCTCCAGCTGTCCAATCTCCACGGTGACGTCAGCGTCCGGCTGCCGCTGGCCCAGGGTTCCCAGCCGACCGTTCAGCGCTACGACGAGTACGGTGCCCCCGACGCCTCCACGGCGACGGCCCGCTACGGCTGGCTGGGCACCTCGGCGCGCGGCGCCGACGCTCCCGGCGGACTGCTCATGATGGGCGAGCGGGGCTACGACCCGGCCACCGGCACGTTTCTGCAGACGGACCCGCTGGCCGGCGGCGGCGACAACGCGTACGGCTACTGCTCCGGCGACCCCGTCAACTGCACGGACACCACGGGGACGTTCGACTACTGGCTGAAGTACAACGTCGGCAACCCGCACATGTCGGCGCACCGGTACTTCCAGAAGTTCCGGGACAACTTCAACTGGGTCTTCCCGATCGGCGGGCATCCGTCCAAGCTCAGCCACGTCGGCCAGAAGATGAACCTCTGGGTGAAGATCTTCGGCATAAAGATAGGCTTCCCGGTCGTGGTGAAGAGCATCACCTCCAACGGCTGGCGCTTCAACACCCGTGCGGGTCACCCCGACTACCCGGGCTTCATCTCCTTCTACTTCACCCGTCTGAAGAGCGGGCAGATGAGGATCACCATCCACGGAAACGTTCCCCCGGGAGCGGACGCCTGGTTCATCGGCAAGGGCAACTACGTGAAGAAGGCGAAGAGCACCTGGGCCAAACTCGTCAGTAACCTCAAGGACCTGACCCACTACATCAACACCATGGGCTGACAGTGGCAGGCCCGGAAAGCCGAGCGATGAACCTTCCGTCCTCCAGAGCGCTCCTGACGCTTGCCCTGGTCTACCTGGCGATCGTCTTCGGCCTGGACTACCTGAGCGTCGAGCAGGGCATGGACTTCGCGACCGTGGTCCTCTCCGTCCTCACGTTCCCCTCGAACATCGTGACGACGGTCCTGTTCCTCCTCGCCGCCGTGGTCGTCGGTTACGACGACTACGACCCCGGCCCGGATGTCTACACGCCCTCGGTGCAGGCGATCGGGGGCATCGTCCAGGTGGTGGTGTTCTGGCTGGTCATCAGGGCGCTCAGGAAGCGGCGGGAGAAGCGGATCCGCCTCTGAGCCGACGCACACCCTCACCTTTCGCGCACGAGGAGGGCCCGGGTCCGTGGACCCGGGCCCTCCGGCGTCCCCGCCGGGCACGGCGTGAGGGGCGATGCCGGTGGCATCGCCCCTCACGGTCTCCGTGGCGCGGGTCAGTGCCCGTGCAGGTGGAGACGGCGCCCGTGACCGGCGGGCTGGGCCGGCCTCGCCGTGGGCGAGGAACCGCGGCCGCCATTGGCCTGTTCCCGGTGTTCGTCGCGCGCGGCGCGTTCGCGGTGCTCGTCGTCAAGCTGTCCGCGAAGACGGTCGCGTTCGGAGACCGCGTCCCGCGCCTCGTGCTTCTTCTTGGTCCGGCGCGCGAACAGAGCCGCGCCGCCCATCATCATCCACACCCCCAGACCGAAGATCAGCGCGAGAGCCAGTCCGCCGCAGAACGCACCGAGCGTGCTGATGGTGAACGGATCGCTGCCGAAGAGGGAGACGGTGTAGTCCGGTCCTCCGGAGAGGTTGAAGGCGATCAGCAGTGCGGTGAACGCCGCGGCTGCCGCTGCCAGCAGGAGGCCAATGATCAACATTGGCGGCACCTCTTCACTACGATAGTTGTCCGCCCGCGTACGCACGGGCCTGTCAGGCCAGGGGGGCGGCTCGCCGCACCCGCCGTACCGCGCCGGGACCCTCGCCAGAGGCTCCCGGCCGACCGGTCCAACGCCTCTTCCCACGGTGCTCCCCATGTCCCGCGCCCGCATCTCGGGCGGCGGTCGGGCCGGAAGGCGACTTCCTTCGGCCGGTACGCCGCGTGCCGTTCCCCGCACCGGGAGTGCGCCTCGCCGGTTCGCCCTCGCCCCGTTTCTCGGCTACTATCGATCTTGAGCGAACGGCCATATCCCGTTCACGGCTCGCGCGTTGGTGGTCCAAGGAAAGACGCCCCGCTTCCTGCGGGGAGATGCAAGTGCAAGGCTTGCCCAGCGCTCCGGCGAAATTCCCTCCCCGAGTTTTCGGGGAGGGAATTTTTTCTTGCGTTCCGGGGGTTTCCCGCACCCCGGGGACGTGCGGTGACCGGTAGGTCACCTCCCGTTATCCCCCGAGGCCGGACCGGGCGCGGCTTGCCGTGGACTCGCGGACGCGCAGGCGGTGACCGACGACGTGTTCGCGGGCCGGGAGCGTGGGGTCGTCCATGCGTTCCCGGAGCAGGCGCAGGGCGGTCCGGGCGATCGCGTCCTTGTCGGGGGCGACGCTGCTGAGGCTCGGCACGCTGAACCGGCCCTCGTCCACGTCGTCGAAGCCGATCACCGCGATGTCCTCGGGCACGCGCACGCCCCTCTCGTGCAGGACGCGCAACGCGCCGAGGGCGAGCAGGTCGTTGAAGCAGAACACCGCGTCGGGCGGCTGCGGCCGCTCCAGCAGCGCGGCCATGGCGCGGGCCCCGTCGCTGCGGTGGTAGCCGATCGTCTCGCCCTCGCGGCCGGTGTCGACGGGCAGTCCGGCGGCGCGCAGCGCCTCCTGGTAGCCGGTGGAGCGCAGTTGGGGCGTGCCGACCTCGGTGTCCCGCTGGAGGCCGATGGCGGCGATCCGGCGGCGGCCGAGGCCGATGAGGTGCTCGACGGCCTCGCGGGCGGCACGCACGTTGTCGACGGCGACGTGGTCGCTGAGGCCGTTGCTCGGGCGTTCCCCGATGAGGACGACGGGCATGTCGCGCAGGTGGTCGGCGAGGGCCTTGCCGCGCAGCGTCAGGGGGTTGAGGACGATGCCGTCCACGACCCGTTCGCCGAGCGCGGTGAGCACGTCCTGCTCGCGGCGCCGCTCGCCGAGGGTCTGCTCGATGAGGATGGTGCAGGTGCCCTCGGCCTCGCGCAGGAAGCAGCGGGAGAGTTCGGCGAAGTAGGAGTTGTCCATCTCGGGGACGACGAGCCCCACCATCCCGGTGCGGCCCCTGCGCAGGTTGCGCGCGGCGCTGTTGGGGCGGTAGTCGAGGACCCGGATCGCGTCGAGGACCCGTTCCCGGGTCGCCGGGGTGACGTGCACGAACTCGTTGATCACGTTCGACACGGTCTTCGGGGAGACCCCGGCGAGGGCGGCCACGTCCTTCATCCCCACGTTGCGGCGGGCTCCGGGTGTCGTGCCCGCTCCCGTGCGGCGCCCTCTCGTCGTGGCCATGGGGACATGCTAGAACACCGTGTTCAGGGGCCCACCGGCGTGCCTGGGCCGGGTCGGGTGCACCGGGCCCAGGGTGCCGGAGCGGGGGCGGGGCTTTCCGGGATCACTCCTCGGTGGCGAGGCTCGCGTGGTGGGAGTGGGTGAGGCGCTCGGCCGGCCCCGCGCACCGGCGTGCGACGGTCTCGGCGCCTCGCGGTGCCCCTGCGGCCGCTCGCCCTCGTCCGCGGTCTTCCCGGACCGGACCCGAGGCCCCCGCTCGCCCTACCGCCCGGGGCTGTGGGTACCGGACCGTACGGCTCACGCCTCCTCGGCCTTCTCGGCGAGTTGCCGCAGCCGGGCCTCCTCCAGGTCGAGGGCGCGCTGGGCGCGGGTGATGACTCGGGAGCTGTAGACGCCGGTCGAGCGGGCGGCCTGGAGGGTGTCGTGCTCGGCGGCGAGGACGTCGAGGCGCAGCAGACGGTACTGCTCGCGCCGCGAGGCGCGGCGCTGTCGCCACTCCTCCTCCCCGCCCTCCTCGGGGGCCCCGCGACGCAGTCCGGCGCGCAACAGGCTGTCGGAGCGGACCTTGTCCACGACCTCCCGCTCGGGCGGGTCCTCGGCGCGGACCGCCGCGTCGAGGGCGGACTCGGCCGCCTGGGACAGCTCCTCCAGGAGCCGTCCGTACTCCTCGCGCAGCCGCTCCGGGTCGTCGCCCGGCACCTTCACGAGCCGGATCACGGTGGGCAGGGTGAGCCCTTGCAGGAGCAGCGTCGTGACGGCGACGACGAAGGCGACCAGGATGAGCTGCGGCCGTGCGGGGGTGTCGGCGGGCAGGGTCTGGGCCGCCGCGAGGGTCACCGCGCCGCGCATCCCGGCCCACGCGAGGACGGTGCCGCCGCGCCGGCCGAGCGTCTGGGTGAGCCGGAAGTCCAGGTCGGCGCCGGCCTGCGTGATGCGGCGGGCCCGGTGCCGGGCCCGCCGTCCGGCGTGCCCGTCCTTCAGCTCGGGCACCTCGTGCAGGGCCTTGCGCAGCCGCTCGACCTCGGGTTCGGCCTTCGCGGCGCGGCGGGCGTCCTGGTGCAGCCCCGCGACGAGCGGGGCGACGAAGACGATCCGCGCGAGGATCACCAGGCCGGAGGCGGCGAGCCCGATGAGGACGCCCCGCCCGACCGAGAGCCCGTCCCCGCGCACCGCGTCCAGGAGCGGCTCCAGGCTCAGGCCCATGAGCAGGAAGATGGCGCTCTCCAGGAGGAAGGCCAGGGTGCGCCAGTTGGTGGCCTCGCTGATGCGGTCCTGCGCGGGCAGGAAGCGCGGCGACTGGTGGCCGGTGATGAGGCCGGTGACGACGACGGACAGCACCCCGGAGGCGTGCAGTTCCTCGGCCGGGAGGTAGGCGACGAAGGGGACGACGAAGGACACGGCGGTGTTCAGCACGGTGTCGGGCAGCAGGGAGCGAACGCGTACGTTGAGCAGTCCCACGCCGGCCCCGACGCCGATGGCCACGGCCACCGAGTAGAGGAAGGCCCCGCCGATCCACCACAGGGAGACGGTCGAGGAGGTCGCGGCGACGGCGGACCGCAGCAGGGTCAGTGAGGTCGCGTCGTTGACCAGCCCCTCGCCCTCCAGGACGGTCAGCAGGCGGCCGGGCAGTCCGAGTCTGCGGCCCACGCTGGTCGCGGCGACGGCGTCGGTGGGGCTGATGACGGCGCCGAGCGCGAAGGCGGTGGGCCGGTCGAGGCCGGGCAGGAGCGCGTGGAAGAGCCAGCCGGCGCCCAGGGTCGTGACGACGACGAGGAACACGGCGAGCCCCGTGATGGGCTTGAAGTTCCGCCGGAAGTCCTGGGCGGGCATCGTGACGGAGGCGGAGTACAGCAGCGGGGGCAGGACCCCGGCGAGCACCCACTCGGGTTCGAGCACGAGGTGCGGCACCCCCGGCACGAAACCGAGGGCGGCGCCGAACACGACGAGGCTGAGGGGCGCGGCCAGTCCCAGGCGGCCGGAGAAGGCGGCCACCAGGACCACGGCGACGATGCCGACGACGGCGATCAGGGTGGGCTGCACGGCGGCCCCCAGGCGGCGCGGAGGAGTACGGAACGGGGCCGCGCCCCGCCCCCGACAGAGACCGTCAAACCGTACATTTCGCGCACCTGGCGGCCCCTGAGGGACACCTGCCAACCGGGGAGGGCGGGGCGGGGGGCGGCTCCCGGGCCGCGTGCCGGCGGGCCCCGGGGGCACCGGCCGGCCGGCGCGCCTGGGCGCGGGGGCGTCCGGCCCGCCGGGCGCCAACCGGGTGACGGGCCCGCCGGGCGCGGCGGCCGAGTGGTGGGGGCGGGCGATGCGTCGGAGGGTTGGGGCATGACGACGGTGACACGTGATTCCGCCGGGCCGGGCCCTGCGCGGCCCGCGCTGCCCGAGCCGCGCGGCGACCTGTCCGCGCATCTGCTCGCGGCGCTGCGCGCGGGCCGGGAGGCCCCGCCGTGGGGCCCGCAGGCGGCCCGCGCCGACGCCCTGGGCGAGGATCTGCAACTGGCCCTGTACGTCCTGTACGCACTGCACCACCACGGTTTCGAGGGGCTCCCCGACACTCTGGAGTGGGACCCGAACCTGCTGGGCCTGCGGCGTGCGCTGGAGCGCCGCTTCCTGGAGGCGCTGCGCGGTACGACCCGGGGCGACGAGGACGTCGCGGGGGCGCTCGCGGACCTGCTGGCCGAGCCGGCCGGCTTCGACCCGACGAGCGTGAGCCACTATCTGAGCCGCGAGGGCGAGGCGTGGCAGCTGCGCGAGTACACGGCGCTGCGCTCGCCGTGCCACCTGCGCGAGGGCGACGCGTACGCGTGGACGCTGCCCCGGCTGTACGGCGCCCCGCGCTCGGGGCTCGTGCGCTCGCTGTACGACAGCGCGGGCGGTCCCGGCGGGGCGGACGGCTGGGCGCGGTTGTACGCCGAGCTGATGGTGGAGCTGGGCCTGGATCCGGCGTACGGCGGTTATGCCGACGTGGCGCCGGGGGAACTGCTCGCGGTGGTGAACGCGGGTTCGCTGTTCGGGCTGCACCGTTCGCTGCGCGGGGCGGCGACCGGCCGGTTCGCGGCGATCGAGATCACCGCTCCGCCGGCCTCGCGGCGGCTGTCCGAGGCGCTGCGCAGGACCGGGGCCGGGCAGAGCGCCGTGCGCTTCCACGAGGTGCGGGCGGCGACCGGCGCCGACCACGAGGAGACGGTGCGCGCCGACGTGATCGGCGCCCTGCTCGCCCGGGAGCCCGAGCTGGAGCGGGACGTGGTCCTCGGGATCGAGGCCCACACGCTGCTGGAGGACCGGCTCGCCGCCGTCCTGCTGGAGCGCTGGCGGGACAACCGTACGGCGCTGCTGACCCGGTAGCCACGCGCCGGGCCCGGCCCGCGCCCGGCGCCCGCGCCCCGTGACGGGACGCGGTACGGCGCCCACGGCGGCCGGTCCCTCGCGGGAGCGCCGCACTCCCGGGTGAGGGCACGGACAAAACAGCGCATCACGGAACGCGGGCCGTCCCGTATGCGAGGGCCGGCCGACGGGAAGAGGAATGCTGTCCCCCGTTTTCCGGTGCGCCCGCGCCGGCCGGAGGGAACGTTCCGCTACCGCCCCAGGAGGCAGCCCCTCATGCTTCACGGCATCGATGTCAGCGCGTTCCAGGAGTCCTTCGTCACGGAGAAGCTGGACTTCGTCGTCATCAAGTCGACCGAAGGCCGCTCGTACACCAACCCCAAGGTGTCCGCACAGGTCAAACGGGCCAGGGACGCCGACTGCGTGGTCGGCTTCTACCACTTCCTGTGGCCGGGCGACGTCGACGAGCAGGTCGAGCACTTCCTGGGCAAGACGCCCGAGAAGGAGGGTGATCTGCTCGCCGTCGACTGGGAGACGACGGGGGACGGCACGCGCGCCAGCAACAAGGAGAAGGACCAGTTCATCCGCGCGGTGAAGAAGAAGCGTCCCGGACACCGGGTGCTGCTCTACTGCAACCGGACCTTCTGGCTGAACCACGACACCACCTCGTACGCCGGGGACGGCCTGTGGATCGCGGACTACGTGGACGCCGGGAAGCCGCGCATCAAGGCGGACTGGCGCATCCACCAGTACACCGACAGCCCGCTGGACAGGAACGTCGCGGACTTCAAGGACGCGGACGACCTGCGGGAGTGGGCGCGCGGCTGATCTCGCCCGGCCGGGCCCCGCCGTACTCCCGTCGGCCGGGCCGGCCGCTCAGCGGACCGGCCCGGCCGTGGCGGTTCAGGCGCGGAAGTCGGCGGGGCGCTCCGGGGACGCCTCGGCGAGCGCGGCGCGCACACCGGCCACGTCGGCGGACAGCCCGTACACGGGGCTGCCGGGCTGCTGGCGCCAGGACTCGTCGAGCCCGCCCGCGTCCACGGCGTCGAAACCGATCTCGTCCACCAGGCGCAGCACGAGGCGCTTGGCCTCCTCGTCGTCCCCGGCGACCGGCAGGGCGTAGCGGCCCTCGGTGCCGGGCGCGGCGGGCTGTTCGGTGATGAGGTGCGCGTAGATGTTGTTGAACGCCTTGATCACGGGGTGGCCGATCTGCCGCGCGGTCCACTCGCTCTCGGTCAGCCCCTCCTCGATCTCGGCGATGCGCCCGTCGCGCTGCCGGGGGTAGTAGTTGCCGGTGTCGATCACGGCGAACCCGTCTGCGGCGCCGTCCAGGAAACCCTTGGGCAGGTCGGGTACGGCCTTGAGCGGGATGGTGATGACGACGACCTCGGCCCCGTCCGCCGCGTGGGCCGCCTCGACGGGGGTGGCCCCGGTCTCGGCCGCCAGCTCGGACAGGGTCTGCGGGCCGCGCGAGTTGGCGAGGGCCACCTCGTGGCCGAGCGCGGTGAGACGACGGGTGAGCTGGCCGCCGATGTTCCCCGCGCCGATGATGCCGATCCTCATACCGGAACCTCTCCCTGCTGGTGTCCCGCGTCCGCGCTGCCTCGTTGCGGCCACGCGCCTGTCGTGGGAGCCCAACGGGGCCCCGGGCGCGGATATTCCGCCCGTTCGCGGACGTCGCCCGTTCGGCGGCGCGGCGCCGGGGCGGCGGGTGGAGTAGCGTGCCGAGGGTTATGACGACGACCACCACGGGCGCCGAGACCGGCGCCGACGCCACCGCCACCGCCACCGCCGGGACTGACATCGGCACCGACACCGGGACCGGCTCCGGCTCCGGCTCCGGCTCCGGTGAAACGGGGACCGCGACCGGGGCCGCGCCCTCAGCCGCCGGCCCCGGCGACCCTGTTCTGCGCGCGCGGGAGGTGGCCGTCGTACGCGAGGGCGCGACGCTCCTCGACGCGGTGTCCCTCACGGTGCGTCCCGGTGAGCACTGGGCGCTGCTCGGCGCCAACGGGGCGGGCAAGAGCACCCTGCTGAGCCTGCTGGGCGCGCTGGTCCATCCGACGCGGGGCCGGGTCGAGGTGCTGGGACGGCAGCTCGGCCGGGTGGACCTGCGCGAGCTGCGTTCCTATGTCGGGCACGTCAACCCGCGCCATCCGTTGCGCTCCTCGCCGACGGTGCGGGACGTCGTCCTGACCGGGCTGACCAACAGTCTGGAGCGGCCGCCGCGCTGGACGCCGACCGAAGAGCAGCGCGAGCGGGCCGTGGAGCTGATCGGGACGCTCGGTCTGGGCGAACGGGCCGGGGCGCGCTGGCCGACCCTGTCGCAGGGCGAGCGGGGCCGCGCGCTGATCGCGCGGGCCCTGATGCCGGAGCCCCGGCTGCTGCTGCTAGACGAGCCGGCGACCGGTCTGGACGTGGCGGGCCGGGAACAGCTCATCGAGAGCCTGGGGACGCTGGCAGCCGAGCGGCCCCGGCTGGCCTCGGTCCTCGTCACCCACCACCTGGAGGAGCTGCCGCCGGGGACGACGCACGCGCTGCTGTTGCGCGGCGGGCACACGCTCGCCTCGGGGCCGGTCGGCGAGGTGCTGACGAGCGAGCGGATCAGCGCGTGCTTCGGGCATCCGGTGACGCTGGAGCACCGCGAGGGGCGCTGGAGCGTGCGGACGGCGGCGCGCGGGCGGCGCTGAGAGCCGCCCGCCGCGCGGCGGGCCCGGGGCGAGGCGCCCTGCTACTTGTTGACGCCGGCCCAGAACTCGTCGAAGGACAGCAGCTTGTCCCCGTTGGTGTCCTTGGCGCCGATCACGGCCTCGGCCACCGAGGCGGTGACGTAGAAGTTGCCCATCCGGGCCAGGGCCGACTTGTACTCGTCGGCGGTGATGAAGCCGTCCCCGTCGGCGTCGAACTGCTCGAACGTCCTGCGTGCCTCTTCGATGTCCGCCATCGGCGCATCCACCCCTTCTCGGTGCTTCGTGTCGCTGGTCAGATTAACCGGCCCCCGGACGGGGCCGGCCGGGGGTACGGCGGGCGCACGAGGCGAGAAGGGAGCGCGGACCGTGGCGGACTCCGTGGCACGGGTGCTGGACGCGGTGGCGCGCGGGGTGTTCCCCGTGCCGGACGGCTCGACGACGGTGCTGCCGCAGAGCGGGCGCCGGGAGGCGGGGGTGCTCGCGTTCACGGCGCACTCCGTGGTGTTCGTGGACGAGGACCCGGCGTGGGTGCGCCGGACGCTCGCGGGCCTGGACTGCGATCCCCTCGCGGCGAGCCTGCACCCCTCGTTCCTGGGCGCGCTGACGGAGCGTACGGGACGGCACATGGACACGGTCGACCTGCTGACGGTGGCGGGGGCCCTGCCGGGCCCTCCCCCGCTGCCGCTGCGGGAGGTCACCGGCACGGACCATCCGAGGGTCGCGCGAGCGCTGCGGCGGCGCGACGGGGTACGGGTGTGGGCGGCGGACGGCGGGCTGCTCGTGCTGGGCCGGGGGCTCGCGGGGCGCTGGGAGGCCGCGATCGAGGTGGCCGAGCCGGTGGGCGCCGGTCACCGTCCGGGCCTGGGCCGGGCGCTGGCCGGCGCCGCCCGGCACTTGGTGCCGGAGGGCGCGGTGGTGTGGGCGCAGCAGGCACCGGGCAACGCGCGCAGCGTACGGGCCTTCCAGGCCGCCGGGTACCGGCCGGTGGGCGCGGAGGTGCTGCTGTGGCGGTGAGCGTGACGGGCGGCGCCCGACGGGGGCGGACCTACCGGTGGGGGGCGCCGGGCGGCGCCCGTCACGCGGGCGGACGTACCGGCGGGGGGGCGCGGCGCGGCGGGCCCGGTGCCGGTCTGGGCCCGCGTTCCGGCTCTTGCGTCCCTGACGCCCCGCCTCCGGCTCCCCGCCCCTGACGCCCTCGGGTCAGACGAGCAGCGCGCTCGCGGTGCCGACGTCCAGTCCGCGCCGCCCGAGTCCGTCGAGGATGTCCGGGAGGGCTTCGAGGGTGCCGGCGCGGCCCATGTTCAGGGTGATGATGCCGCCGGGCCTGGCCGCGTCGAGCACCCGGCGGGTGACGGCCGCGGAGCCCGGGTCGCGGTAGTCGAGCGGGGCGATGTCGTACGACAGGACGTGCGGGTAGCCCGCCTTGCGGGCGAGTGCGCGTACGACGGTGTTCGCGTCGTGGGCGCGGGAGGGCCGGAACCAGGCGCCGATGCCGCCGGTGAGCCGCCGCAGCCTGCGGGCGCAGTCCTCGATCTCGGCGCGCGCCTCGGCCTCGGGCAGCGCGTTGATGTCGCGGTGGTGCTCGGTGTGGTTGCCCAGTTCGTGGCCCCCGTCGAGGATCGCGCGGGCCAGCCCCGGGTCGGCGCCGAGCCACGTGCCGACGGCGAGGACGGTCGCGTGGACGCGGTGTTCGGCCAGGGTGCGCAGCATGGCGCGGGCCGTCCTCGGCTCGCCGTCGCCGTCGAAGGTGAGCGCGACGCGGGGCCGGCTCCGGGGGCCGTGCTCGATCTGCTCGGGCTGCCCCGGCAGCCGGCGCGGGGAGCGGCTGACGGCGGTGGCTCCCCCCACGGGGCGGGCCGGCCCCGCGGTGCCCCCGGCGAGCGGGCTCGCCGGGACGGCGGTGGCGGCCCGGGTGGTCGTCCCGGAGGAGGCGGAGGGCGCGAACTCCTCGGAGGTCTCGGAGGACGGGGAGCAGCCCGTGGCGAGCAGCGACGGGAACACGGCGAGTCCCGCCCCGGCGGTCAGTAGCCGGCGGCGGTGGAGGGTCGTCATGGGCTCATTGAAAGTCCGGGCGGGCCCGATGCCCCGGAACGACCTGAGGACAGTAGGCGTACGCCGGGAGGCGCGCGCCAGACCCTCACGCGCCCCCGGCCGTCGGCGCTTCCCGGCCCCGCCAGGCGCCCCGGCCGTCGGCGCTTCCCGGCCCCGCCAGGCGCCCCGGCCGTCGGCGCTTCCCGGCCCCGGCACACCCGTCGCGCCCGGGGGCCCGCCCGGCTCAGCGGTCGCCGACGCGCAGTTCGAACCAAGTCTTCTTGCCGACCGGGAGCAGGTCGACGCCCCAGCGTTCGGCCAGCCTCTCGACGATCATCAGCCCGTAGCCGCTCATGACCGCCGTCCCGAAGGAGGGCATGACGCAGGGCAGCCCCCGGGAGGGGTCGCGCACCTCGACGCGGACCCGGCCGGGCCGGCGGTGCATGCGCAGGCCGAAGTGGCGGGCGCCGGTGTGCCGTACGGCGTTGCCGACGAGTTCGGACACGAGCAGGGCCGTCGTCTCGGCGAGGGCCGCGGACAGCCCCCATTCGGCCGTCACGACGAGGGCCGCCAGACTCCTGGCCTCACAGGCCGCCTCCGGCTGGGAGGGGACCCGGATCTCGGTCTCCGCCGGGTTTCCGTACAACTCCATTGCCATGAGCGCGTGTTCGTCCTGTGCGGTCGGCGTCCACCGCGCGGCGGCCGCACTGCCCATCCGCTTCGACTGCTCGATACCCTCCAGCCCCGACATGCCCTCCATCATGGCGGGCGAGGGGGTGGCGCGTGGGCGTTCCGCAGGAATATGACCCCCGGGAGGGGTTCCCCCGGGGGTCACGTGCGGCATATGCCGTGGGCAAACAAGGCGCTCCGTCGCGGTCCGCGCCCGCGCTCACCCCCCGCTCACGGCCGATCACAGGGAAGTGATCACCTGTTTCCTTAAGGCGCGCTTAAGGCAGGGATAAGGTCCCACCGTGCGCGCGGGGTCAGCGGAAGGTGGCTTTGCCGGGGCCGTCCTCGACGAAGCTGCGCATGCCCCTCTCGCGGTCCTCGGTCGCGAACAGCCCGGCGAACCACGTGCGTTCGAGGGCGAGCCCGGTCTCGATGTCCGTCTCCAGGCCGCCGTCCACGGCCTCCTTGGCGGCGCGCAGGGCGAGCGCCGGTCCCTTCGCGAGCCGCGCCGCCCAGGCGTGGGCCTTCTCGTGGACCTCCTCGGCGGGCACGACACGGTCCACGAGGCCCAGGCTCAGCGCCTCGGTGGCCCGGACGTGGCGGCCGGTGAAGATGAGGTCCTTGGCGCGGGAGGGGCCGACGAGCCGGGCCAGTCGCTGGGTGCCGCCGGCGCCGGGGATGAGGCCGAGCTGGATCTCGGGCTGCCCGAGCTTCGCGTCCTCCGCGGCGATCCGGTAGTCGGCGCACAGCGCGAGTTCGCAACCGCCGCCCAGGGCGTAGCCGTTGATGGCGGCGACCACGGGCTTGGGGATGCGGGCGATCGCCGTGAACGCCTCCTGGAGGGCCCGGGAGCGCAGGACCATGGCCGTGTGGTCCATGTCCCGCATCTCCTTGATGTCGGCCCCGGCGGCGAAGACCTTCTCGCCGCCGTACAGGACGACGGCGCGCACGTCGTCGCGGCGGCCGGCCTCCTCGGCCAGTTCCCGCAGCCGGTCCTGGATCGCGACGTTGAGCGCGTTCATGGGCGGACGGTCCAGGCGGATGGTGCCGACTCCGTCGCCGACCTCGAAATGCACAGTCATGACGGCACCCTAGACGCAGGACGGGGCGCCGCGGCCGTCCCGGAGGTGTCTGTTCGCCCACGTCGCGACGTGGGTCCCCGGCGACGGCCGCGGCGCCCCGCGGGGCACCTTCGCGGTCTCAGGCGGAACCGCTCACTTCTCCCACTGGTCCCAGGGCAGGTTCCAGGCGTTGAGGCCGTTCCACCACTGGATGGTCTTGTCGGCGGAGTTCTTGACCGTGACGACGTCGCCGATCATCGAGTGCGCGTAGAACCAGGCGGCCGGGGTGCTGGTGCCGCCGCCGCGCGTGTCCAGCAGGCCCACGCAGCCGTGGCTCGCGTTGGCGTTGCCGAAGGTGCCCGCGCCCGACCAGTAGTTGCCGTGGATGAAGGTGCCCGAGGTCGACAGCCGCATCGCGTGCGGGACGTCCTTGATGTCGTACTCGCCGCCGAAGCCGACGGTCTCCCCGTTCATCCGGGTCACCGGGTACTTCTCGCTGATGACCATCTGCCCGTTGTACGTCGTGGTGCCGGGGCCGCCCGCGGTGATCGGGATCGTCCGCAGCGGCTTGCCGTCCCGCTCCACCCGCATCGTGTGCTTCTTGGCGTCCACGACGGAGACCTGGCTGCGGCCCACCGTGAAGCTGACCGTCTTGGACTGCTTGCCGTAGACGCCGGGCCTGCCCTCGACGCCGTCCAGGGACAGCTTGAGGGTGACCTTCGTGCCGGGCGCCCAGTACTTCTCGGGCCGGAAGTCCAGCCGGTCGTTGCCGTACCACTTGTGCCGGATCTCGACCGCGGGCTTCGAGGTCACCGTGACGGCGCGCTCGACCGCCGAGGGGTCGGTGATGCCGCGCGTGAAGTGCAGCGAGACCGGCATGCCGACGCCGACCTTCGAACCGTCCTCCGGCGTGTAGTAGCCGACGAAGGTGTTCTTCGGGACGAGCGTCCTGAAGGTCGAGTCCTTGGCCGCCGCGCGGCCGGCGGAGTCCTCCGCGACGACGTGCACCTTGTACTCGGTGGCCGCCGCGAGGTGCAGCGCCGGCTCCCAGGCCGTGCCGCCCTTGGTGATCCGGCCGGGCACCGGATTGCCCTTGGTGTCGGTCACCTTCACCTCGGTGAGCCGGCCCCGGCTCGCGCCCACGCGCAGCGCCCCGCTCGTGTCCACGTCCTTCGCGCCGTCCTTGGGCGCCACCTCGACGACCGCCCGCGAGGCCGCCGCGCTCGCCTGTCCGCCCTTGGGCTCGCGGTCGCCGTTCTTGCCGTCCGCCCCGTCGCCGCCGCTGCCGCCCCCGCACGCCGTCACCAGCGTCAGCGACATGCCGAGCAGCAGGGCCGACAGAGCCCTTCGGCCGCCGCGCCGTCCCGTGCGCGCCGTGGTCATCGGTCGCCCGTTCACTGTCGTGTGTCTCCCCTCGGACCGCCCGGGTCTCGTCCACCCGCGCCCCGCGTCAGATAACCACACCGCTCGGCGTACGAGACCCTCGCGAATGTCACCGTTACGTTCCAACCTGTCCGGCCAACTCCCCCCGCGACCTGGCTTTTCCCCGCACCGGGCGAACCTGACGGGCCCGGGGCCCGGGAGGTGATCCGGGCGCCGCGCGGGGGAAGAACAAGAGGAGGCACAACCACGGGGAGACGCGGCCGGGACGCCGCACGCCGCGCGCGACGCGCACGACGCCCACCCGTGACCCGGAGCCGCAGGAGGCCGACAGGTGACGAGCGCAGCCGAGCAGCAGGACCTGGAGCGGGCACCCGCTCAGCACCCGGCCGGCACCCCCGACGAGGGCCCGGGACCGCCCGGCCCCGGCTCAGGGGCCGGGGTGGCTCGCGGGACGGCTCTGCCGGGCGCGCCGACCCCGCTGGGCGCCCGGTTCCACGCGGGCCCCGGCGGCGCGGCCGGCACCAACTTCGCGCTGTGGGCGGGCGGGGCGGAGGGCGTGGACCTGTGCCTGTTCGACGACGAGGGCCGGGAGACCCGCTGCGAACTGGCCGAACAGTCCAACCAGATATGGCACGGCCACGTCCCCGGGGTGCTGCCCGGCACGCGGTACGGCTTCCGGGTGCACGGCCGCTGGGACCCGTGGACGGGCGCGCGCTGGAACCCGGCCAAACTGCTGCTCGACCCGTACGCGCGGGCGGTGGACGGGGAGTTCAGCCTGCCGCCCGAGGTGTACGGGCACGTGCGGGACTGGCCCGAGCAGCATGTCGCGGACACCGTGCGCGACGACCGGGACTCGGCCCCTCACGTCCCCAAGGGCGTCGTCGTGCACGACGAGTACCCGGCCGAGGAGTGGATCGACGACCGCAGGCCGAAGACGCCCTGGGCGGACACCGTGCTGTACGAGGTGCACGTCAAGGGCTTCACGCGGCGCCACCCCGGGGTGCCCGAGCACCTGCGCGGGACGTACGCGGGGCTCGCGCACCCGGCGGCGATCGAGCACCTGACGCGCCTGGGCGTGACGGCCGTCGAGCTGCTGCCGGTGCACCAGTTCGCGCACGAGGACCACCTGCTCAAGCGGGGCCTGCGCAACTACTGGGGCTACAACTCGATCGGCTACTTCGCCCCGCACGCCGGGTACGCGGCGCGCGGCAGCCGGGGCGAGCAGGTCGGGGAGTTCCGGGACATGGTGCGCGCCCTGCACGCCGCCGGGATCGAGGTGATCCTCGACGTGGTCTACAACCACACGGCGGAGGCCGACGAGCGCGGCCCGATGCTGTCGCTGCGCGGGATCGACAACCGCGGCTACTACCGCCTCCAGCAGGACCCGCGGCACTACACGGACTTCACGGGCTGCGGCAACACCCTCAACGTCGTGCAGCCGCACGTGCTGCGCCTGATCACGGACTCGCTGCGCTACTGGGTCGCGGAGATGGGCGTGGACGGCTTCCGCTTCGACCTCGCGGCGGCCCTCGCGCGGGCCGGCCGGGACGGGGCGGAGCAGAGCGTGGACATGTTCTCGCCCTTCCTCGCGGTGATAGCGCAGGACCCGGTGCTGCGCCGCGTCAAACTCATCGCCGAGCCCTGGGACGTGGGCAGCGGCGGCTATCAGGTGGGCGCCTTCCCGCCGTTGTGGGCCGAGTGGAACGACCGCTACCGGGACGCGGCGCGGGACTTCTGGCGCGGGGCCCTGCCCGACGCGCGCGACCTGGGCTTCCGGCTCTCCGGCTCCAGCGACCTGTACGCCTGGGGCGGGCGCAGTCCGCAGGCCTCCGTCAACTACGTCACGGCGCACGACGGGTTCACTATGCGCGATCTGGTGAGCTACGACCACAAGCACAACGAGGCGAACGGGGAGGGCAACCGCGACGGCAGTTCCGGCAACCGCTCGTGGAACTGCGGGGTCGAGGGCGAGACGGACCAGCCCGAGGTGACGGCTCTGCGGCGCCGCCAGTTGCGCAATCTGCTGTCGACACTGCTGCTGTCGACCGGGGTGCCGATGCTCGTGGCGGGTGACGAACTCGGCCGTACCCAGGGCGGCAACAACAACGCGTACTGCCAGGACAACGAGATCGGCTGGGTGGACTGGTCGCTGCTGCGGGAGCCGGGCTGGCGCGAGCTGTGCGCGCTGACGGCGCGGCTGATCCGGCTGCGCCGCGAGCATCCGGTCCTGCGCCGGCGGGACTTCTTCACGGGCCGTCCGGTCCTCGCCGAGGGGCTGCGGGACCTGGCCTGGTTCACGGCGCGGGGTACGGAGATGACGGAGGACGACTGGTTCGCCCCGGCGCCGACGCTCGGCATGTTCCTGTCCGGTCGGGACATCCCCGGCCGGGACGAGCGCGGGGCGCGGGTGCTGGACGACAGTTTCCTGCTGGTCCTGCACGCGGGCGCCGAACCGGCGGGCTTCACGCTCCCGGACCGGCCGTGGGCGGTCGCCTGGGAGGTCCTCGTGGACACGGCGGCCGAACAGCAGGAGGAGCCACCGGGGACGGTGCACGCGGCGGGCGCCCGGCTGGAGGTGACGGACCGTTCCTTCCTGCTGCTGCGGGCACGACCGCAGGGGCCGCCCGCTCAGGGGGCCGTGCGCTCCGTGGAGACGAGGCAGTCGTAGGAGCCGGTGATCCTCAGCCGGGCCCCGGGCGGCAGGGAGCGGCCCGGACCGGGTTCGCCGGTGAACTTCTTCTTCCCGCCGGTGACCGCGAAGGTGGTCTCGCCGATCGGCACCACGGTGGCCGGGTCGGCGGTGGCCGAGGGGTGTTCGCGGAGCGCGGCGCGGCAGGACTCGGTGCCCCAGCGCCGCTCGTCGTAGTCGGCGGCCACGGGTTCGCGCACGGTGCGCTCGACGGGGGCGCCCTCGTACTTCCACAGGTCGTGCGGGTCGGCGCAGTTGACGGGGAACAGGACCCGGCTGCCCCGGCCGAGGAGCTGGGTGTCGGCACACCGGCCGTCCTTGAGCCCGCGCGCCGGGACGAGGACCTCACCGGACAGGACGACGGGGTGCGCCCCGGGGAAGGACTCGCGCTGCCACTTGCCCAGGCGGGTCAGGCGCAGGTCGGCGTGGAGCGCGGGCACGTCGTCGAGGAGCCCCGCCGCGTGCAGGAGGCCGAGTTGCGGGGCGAGGTCGGCGCTCATGCGCAGCAGCCTGCCCTGTCCGTCGAGTTCGACGGTGGCCCGGAAGCCCTTGCCGTGGCCGAGCCGGTCGGCGCCGCGCACCGGTCCGGCGAGGGCGGCGGGCAGGACGTCGGCGGCGTGCGAGGCGGGCACCTCGACGGTGTAGCGGCGGCCCCCGCCCGGCACCCCCTCCGGCTTCCCGACGGGCCGGGCGGCGGTGAGGACTTCGGCGAGGGTGCCGCCGTAAGGCAGGACGGCGCCGTTGAGCCGGTTGATGTCGTGGTCGCCGGTCATGCCGAACTTCTTGCGTTCGGCGGCGCTGAAGCGCAGCCACGTCCGCTGCTCGGCGCCGTCGACGCGGACGTAGACGCCGCCCCCGCCGCGCAGCGCGTACGTCTGGTTCCAGTCGCGGGGGCCGGTGCGTCCGCCGATGGCGGTGGCGTCCCGCTCGGGCAGGGCGGCGGGCACGCGTACGGCGCGGTCCGCGTACCCGGTGTCCTGGTCCCAGTCGACCCGGCCGGTCGTCGTGTCGGTCGCGGTGTCCGGCCCGAAGCCGTAGACGAGGCGGGAGGTGAAGGAGGCGGTGAGCGCCTCCTGGGTGGCGCGGGCCGCCGCGTCGAGCTGCCGGCCGAGGGGTTTGCCGTACACCGGGTGCGGGTCGCTGAAAGGGTTCGCGGAGCACGCGGCGGTGCCCGTGAGGAGGGCGCCGAGGCCGAGCGCGAGCGCGGCCCTCCGCCGTATTCGCCGCATGGGCCGTGCCTCCGCTCCGCTCCCGGGTCCCGTGCCGCCGCTGCGGGCGGGCCACGGCCGGGCGAACGGCGCCCGGCCCGATGAGGAATCCTACGTGGCCCGCACGGCAGACCGGCAGGCGGACCGCAGGCGGTCCCGGCGCTGTCCCGGCCGGCGGACGGCTCCGTCTCAGCCGGCGGACCGGTCCGTCCCGCCCGGTCCGAGGATGCCCCGGTCGTAGCCGACGGCGACGGCCGCGGCCCGGTCGCTCACGCCGAGCTTGGCGTAGACGTGGGTGAGACGGGTCTTGACGGCCCCCTCGCCGCGTTCGCGGAAGGCGGGCACGAGTCCGAGGATCGCCACGAGCAGGCTCGGGAACACGAAGATCCAGAAGTCGGCGCCCGGTTCGCGCAGGAAGAGCCGTGCCTCGGCGGTGAGCAGGGCGCGCAGCGCGCGTGCGCCGCCGGGCCGGGCGGGGACGAGGACCGGTCCGCTCACGCGGCTTCTCCACTCGTGCGGCCGGCACGGTGGCGGGGCGGGCGCGGGGGTCGAGTCCGGTGGTGAGCTCGTCGAGGACGAGGAGACGGGGGCGGCCGACGAGGGCGAGCGCGAGGAACAGCCGTTGTTTCTGGCCGCCGGGGAGTTGCGCGAACCGGGGGGTGAACACCGTGTCGAGGCCGAGGCGTTCGGCGAGCGCGCGCCAGTCGGCGGGGCGCGGGCAGAAGGCCGCGTACAACTCCAGGGCCTCACGCACAGTGATTTCCGGCTGGAGCCGGATCTCCTGGAGCTGGGTGCCCAGGACGGGGGCGAGCCGTTCGTGGTCGGCGACGGGGTCGAGCCAGGCGACCCGGACGCCGCCGAAGTCGGGCCGGCGCAGCCCCTCGACGCATTCGGCGGTCGTCGTCTTGCCCGCGCCGTTGGGGGCGAGGACGCCGAAGATCCCACCCTCCGCGACGGTGAAGTCCACGCCGTCCACGACGGGGCGCCCACCGTAGCTCTTGCGCAGGTCACGGACTTCGACGAGCGGAGTGCCCGGCGCGGCCGGCGGCGCTTGCGGTGCCGGTCGTACCGTGGGCATCGCGGCGGTACGGCGTGGCGTGGTATCCGCCGAACCGCTCCTCCCGGCGTCAGCCGATCGGTTGACGCCGGTGGCCCGGACGCACTCACCGCCGCCTTCGCCGAGGCACGGGAAAGGGCCGGAAGACGACGGGCGGCGGAAAACCCGATGGGCATTGTCGGTGGCGGAACGTAACCTCCCCCGTGATGGATGAATCACTCACGAAGTCGCGGGGCCGCTCGGCGGTGCGGACCCTGCTGCGCCTGTGGCCCTATGTGCGGCCCGTACGCGCCCGGCTCGCGACCGCCGCCCTCGTGGCGATCGTCGCCTCCTGCGTGGCACTCGTCATCCCGCTGGTGCTCAAGGCCCTCGTGGACGGCCCGGTGACCGAGCACGACCCGGGCGGGGTGTGGCTCGGCGCGCTGGGCCTGCTGCTGCTCGGGGTGGTGGAGGCGGTGCTGTTCGGTCTGCGCCGCTGGCTGGTGGCGCGTCCGCTCGCGCGGGTCGAGGCGGCGATGCGCCGCGACCTGTTCGGCCGGCTCCAGCGACTGCCGATCGCCTTCCACGACCGTTGGGCCTCGGGTCAGTTGCTGTCGCGGGCCACGACCGACCTGATGATGCTCCGCATGTTCCTCGCCTTCCCTCTGACCTTCCTGCTGGTCAACGGGGTGACGATCCTGGTGGGCGTGCTGATCCTGCTGGCGCAGGAGTGGACCCTCGGCCTGGTCCTGCTGGCCCCGCTGATCCCGCTGGTCTTCCTGTGCTCGTACTTCGAGCGGCGTTACAGCGTCGCGGCACGGCGCGCCCAGGATCAGGTGGGGGACGTGACGACGGTGGTCGAGGAGAGCGTCCTGGGCATCCGCATCGTCAAGGGCTTCGGACGGCACCGCAGTCAGGCGGAGTCCTTCCGGGAGCTGACCCGCGCCCTGCGCGGCACCGAGCTGGACAAGGCCCGGCTGCTCGCCGCGATCTGGGGTGTCATCACGACGCTCCCCGAGCTGTCCATCGCGGCGGCGCTGGTGCTGGGCACGGTGCGGGTGGCGGACGGCGACCTCTCGGCGGGCACGCTCGTCGCCTTCCTGTCCACGGCGCTCGCGCTGCGCTGGCCGGTCGAGTCGATCGGCTTCCTGCTCGCGATGTCGCAGGACGCGGCCGCCGCGGCGGAGCGGTACTTCGAGGTGATGGACGAGGAGGTCGAGCAGGAGACGCACGGGACGCGGGAGGCGCGCGGCCAGGAGCCGGAAGCGGTGACGGCGGCCGGGGCGGGTCTGCGCTTCGAGGGCGTCTCCTTCCGCTATCCGGACGCCCCGGAGGACTCCCCTCCCCTGTTGCGCGGGGTGGACCTCCACGTCAGGACCGGCGAGACCCTGGCCCTGGTGGGTGCGACCGGCAGCGGCAAGACGACGCTGACCGCACTGGTCCCCCGCCTGCACGAGGCGACCTCCGGGCGCATCACCCTGGACGGGCGGGACATCACCGCGATGCCCAGGGAGCGGCTGCGTTCGATGGTCGCGGTGGCCTTCGAGGAGCCGACGCTGTTCTCGGCGAGCGTCGCGGAGAACGTCCTGATGGGCGCCGGGCGTGAGGCCGGGCCGAAGGAGCTGGAGCAGGCGCTCGACGTGGCCCAGGCGCAGTTCGTGGGCAGACTGCCGCACGGGGAGCGCACCGAGGTGGGCGAGCAGGGGCTGAGCCTGTCGGGCGGTCAGCGCCAGCGGCTGGCCCTGGCCCGCGCGGTCGTGAGCGGCCCGCGCTTCCTGGTGCTCGACGACCCGCTCTCGGCGCTGGACGTCAACACGGAGGCGGCGGTCGAGGCGGCTCTGCGCCGGGTCCTGGAGGGGACGACGGCGCTGGTCGTCGCGCACCGCCCGTCGACGGTGCAGCTCGCCGACCGGGTGGCGCTGCTGTCGGGGGGCCGGATCACGGCGGTCGGCACCCACCAGGAACTGCTGCGCGACAACGCGGAGTACGCGTGGCTCATGTCCGGTGCGGACGGCACTGACGGCACTGACGGCACTGACGGCACTGCCGGGGCTGACGGGGCGGGCCGGACCGGCCGGCCGGAGGCACCCGCCGCGGCGGGTGCCGGGGATCGGGAAGGACGAGAATGACGACGCGACCGGAGCGCCCGGCCACCGGGGGCGGGGAGGCTGGGGAGGAGCCGGCCGAGGGCGGACCGGCCAGGAGTGCCGTCGCCGAGGGCGGTCTCACGGAGAGCGCCTTCGAGGCAGAGGTCCTGGAACGCACGGCACCGGCCCCTGCCGCCCCCGCTCCCGTGCCTCTCGTGGGTCCCCCGCACGGCGATCTCGCCGCACCGCCGGCGGCGGAACCTGCTCCGGAAACGGCGGGGGCGCCGCACGCCGGAGCTGAGCCGCCGCGCGGGACACCGCCCCCGGACCCATTCGACCAGGACGACCTGCCGACACCGAAGGGCGCGACCCGGGACCTGCTGCGTTCACTGCTCGCGCCGATGCGGGGGCGGGTCGCCGGGGTCAGTCTCCTGCTGCTGTTCCAGCAGGCGGCGGTGCAGGCGGGGCCGCTGATCGTGGCGTACGCGATCGACAGCGGGGTCCCGGCCCTGCGCCGGGACGACTACGGCCCGCTCATCGCGCTCGGCGCCGGCTACGTGCTGTGCGCGCTGGCCTCGGGAATCCTCCAGTTCGCCTTCACGAAGCTGTCCGGCCGGGTCAGTCAGGACGTACTGCTCGACCTGCGCGGCCGGATCTTCCGCCACGCGCAGTCGCTGAGCGTCGACTTCCACGAGCGGTACACCTCGGGCCGGCTCATCTCCCGTTCCACGACCGATGTCGAGTCCCTGCGGGAATTGCTCAACGAGGGGCTGCAGGAACTGATCACGGTCCTGCTCTCCTTCCTCTCGATCTCGGTGCTCCTGCTGTGGCTGGACTGGCGCACCGGCTCGGTGGCCGTCCTGTCCTTCCTGCCCCTGTACCTGCTGGTGCGGGCCTACCGGCGCCGGGCGGGCCGGGTGTACGCGCGGCGTTCGACGGCGGTCGCCGGGGTCATCGTGAAGTTCGCCGAGACGATGAACGGCATCCGCCCGGTGCGCGCCTTCCGCCGGGAGGACGTCAACGACGCGGAGTTCGACCGGCTCAACCGGGTGCACGAACGCAGCAACGGGGACGCGCTCCTGGAGATGGCCCGCTATGTGATCGGTTCCCGGCTCACCGCCAACACGGCGGTCGCGGGCATCGTGCTGTGGGGCGCGTACCGCGTCGCGGACGGATCGATGGAGCTGGGCGCGCTCGCGGCGGCGGCGCTGTACCTGCGACGGCTGTACGACCCGATCGACCGGCTCGGCCAGTTCCTCAACTCGTACCAGTCGGCGGCGGCCTCCCTGGAGAAGATCGCCGGTCTGCTCGCCCAGGAGCCGGGGGTGCCCGAGCCGGTGGCCCCGCGCGAGCTGCCGCCCCTGGCCACCGATCTGCCGGGCCGCCGCGTCGACTTCGAGGAGGTCCGCTTCGCGTACCGCACCGGCGGCGAGGTCCTGCCCCGCTTCAGCCTGTCGCTTCCGGCCGGGCAGACCGTGGCGGTCGTCGGTTCGACGGGGGCGGGCAAGTCGACGCTGGCCAAGCTGCTGGCCAGGTTCTACGACCCGACCGAGGGCCGGGTCCTGCTCGACGGCACGGACCTGCGCGATCTGTCGGTGCCCGAGCTGCGGCGCGGCGTGGTCATGGTCACCCAGGAGGCGTTCCTGTTCTCGGGGACAGTCGCGGAGAACATCGCGATCGGCCGCCCGGAGGCGAGCCGCGCGGAGATCGAGCAGGCGGCGAAGGCCATCGGCGCCCACGACTTCATCGACTCCCTGCCCGAGGGCTACGACACCGACGTCCGCAAACGCGGCGGCCGGATCTCGGCCGGCCAGCGCCAGTTGGTGGCTTTCGCGCGGGCCCTGCTCGCCGACCCGGCCGTGCTGATCCTGGACGAGGCGACCTCCTCGCTGGACATCCCCGGGGAGCGCGCGGTGCAGGACGCGATGGCCACGGTGCTGCGGGGCCGTACGGCCGTCGTGATCGCCCACCGCCTGTCGACCGTCGAGATCGCCGACCGGGTCCTGGTGATGGAGTCGGGCCGCGTCGTCGAGGACGGCTCCCCCGCCGAACTCATCGCGGGCACCGGCACGTTCGCCGGACTGCATCGCACATGGCGGGAGAGCCTGGCGTAGGCCGGGGCCGACAACCGGTCTCCCGAACGGACCGGAGGGGTCCGGGGCCACGGGACGGAACGGGGCTTCAGTCGGGGGGCGGCGCGCGCAGAGGGCAGGGGATCGTCCCGGCCGCGTTGCCGCCGGGTCCTGCCGGCACGGTGCGGCGTGGCGAGTTGGCGGATGGGGCGCGGGAGCGGACAGCGCCTCTCGTGCGGACGGCGGACGGCGGACGGCGGACGACCGGGGCGGTCTCTTCCTCGGACACGGCCGGCCGCGGCCGGCCTTCGCCGTCGTCGCCGACAGCACGGACCGCGAGCCGCCTGTCGCTGATCGCCCGTGAACCACTCGTCACCGCCCGGCATTGCGGCACCAGCTCGGAGGAACTCGTCAGGGTCCTGGAGAGCTGCCCTCGGCTGCTCGTCCGCGAACTCCTCCACCACGCGCACGCCGGGGCAAGCCGGGCCCGCACGCTCGCACGGCCAAACCGAACCCGCGCACCCGCGCCGACAGGCCGGGCCCGCCCACCCGTGCGCCCGGCCCGGCCACACGCCCCCCGCCCCGCACCCACACGGGCGGCCGTCCAGCCGGCACGCACCCACACGGACAGCGACCCGGCCACACGCACCCTTACGCCCCTCACCGGCTCCCCGGCGGCCACCACCACGTCACTTTCCGGCCATCCAGCCGAATACGGCTCCTGCGTGCGGGACCTGGCCCGGCCGGGGGCCGGTTCTCATCCCGGGATCGCCCCACGGCCCTTCTTCCGCAAGGTCCGTGGGCTACCGGCCCGTAACCGGCGGGCGCCCCGTGAACCCCTTCCGGATAGCGGACCCGGGCGCACGGCAGGCGGACGGGTTCCGGCCAAGGTGGCTCCGTGGTCATGACATGTACAGGCCCCGGATGGAAGCCTTGCTCCCGCGCCACCGCACCACCGGCCCACCGCCGCACGGCATTCCCCACCCCGCGCTCGACGCTCCGCACCGAGTGCGTACACCCCGCCCCACTCGCCCCGCACGGCTACTCGTTCAGCGCTTTCGCGGTCCAGTCGGCCCCCACAGCCGCCCGGACCGTCCCCCCACCGGAAACGAACGACTGGGAGCCCGCGTGTTGTCCCGTATATCGAAAACGTCCCTGGCCGTAGGTACCGCTGTCGCCTCCGCCGCGCTGCTCGCCTCGGGACTGGCCGCTCCGGCCGGCGCCGCCGAGCCCGTCCCGGCCGCGACCCCGCTCAAGATGACCGCCTCGCTGCGCGCGGGGCTGGTGCGGGACGCGCAGGCCGGCGCCCCGGCCACCGCGAGACAACTCGGCCTGGGCGCCGAGGAGAAGCTCGTGGTCCGGGACGTCGTCAAGGACCGTGACGGTACCGTCCACACCCGCTACGAGCGCACCTACGACGGGCTGCCGGTGATCGGCGGCGATCTCGTCGTGCACAGCGCGAAGAGCGGGAAGCGGCTCGGCGTGACGAAGGCGACCTCGGCGAAGCTCGCCGTGGACACCTCCCCGGCCACGCTCAAGGGCGCCCCGAAGAACGCGCGGAAGATCGTCTGGGCGGCCTCGGGCACCCCCGCGCTCGCCTACGAGGCGGTCACCGAGAGCGTCAAGAAGGACGGCACCCCCTCCGAGCTGCACACCGTGACCGACGCGAGCAGCGGAAAGCGGCTCGCGCGCTGGGACGGCGTGCACACCGGCACCGGCGAGAGCCAGTTCAGCGGCACCGTCACCGTCGGCTCCACGAAGTCGGGCAGCGGCTACGAGCTGACCGACGCCGAACGCGGCGGCCACAAGACGTACGACCTGAAGAACGGCTCCAGCGGCACCGGCACGCTGTTCACCGACGCCGACGACAAGTGGGGCGACGGCACCACGAACGACCCGGCGACCGCCGCCGTGGACGCGGCGTACGGGGCGGCCGAGACCTGGGACTACTACAAGGAGGTGCACGGCCGCTCCGGGATCGCCGGGGACGGCAAGGGCGCCTACTCGCGTGTGCACTACGGCAACAACTACGTCAACGCCTTCTGGCAGGACTCCTGCTTCTGCATGACGTACGGCGACGGGGCGGGCAACAAGGCGCCGCTGACCGCGCTCGACGTCGCGGCGCACGAGATGACGCACGGGGTGACGGCGGCGACGGCGGGCCTCATCTACAGCGGGGAGTCCGGCGGCCTCAACGAGGCGACGAGTGACATCTTCGCGACCGCGGTCGAGTTCCACGCGGGCAACGCCGAGGACCCGGGCGACTACCTCATCGGCGAGAAGATCGACATCAACGGGGACGGTTCCCCGCTGCGCTACCAGGACAAGCCGAGCAAGGACGGCGCCTCCGACGACTACTGGTCGGCGGGGCTCGGCAACAAGGACGTGCACTACTCCTCGGGGCCGGCCAACCACTTCTTCTACCTGCTGTCGGAGGGCAGCGGCGCGAAGACGGTGAACGGCGTGAGCTACGACTCGCCGACCTACGACGGCTCGAAGGTCACCGGCATCGGCATCGACAAGGCCGAGCAGATCTGGTTCAAGGCGCTGACGGAGTACATGACCTCGACGACCGACTACGCGGACGCCCGGGAGGCGACGCTCAGCGCGGCGGGCGACCTGTACGGCGCGGACTCGGACGAGTACGCGGCCGTGGCCGCCGCGTGGGCCGGGATCAACGTGAGCTGAGGCCCCGGCGGGCAACGGACAGGGATGGTGCGCCGGCCTCGGCGCACCACCCCTGTGGCGTGTCCCGGGCGAGCGTCACCTCCCCCCGGGCTTCACGGCCCCCGCCGTGTCGCGGGTCAGCGCAGGAGGACCCCCGCCGCCTCCCCGCCGGCCTCCGGCGGAACCGCGAGCAGGCCGAGTTCGGCGGGCGAGGCGAGCAGCCGGTGCGCGGGCAGGGCCCGCACGGTGTAGCCGAAGCTGCCCGTCCGGTCGAGGGCGAGCGGGCCCTCGTAGGTCCAGCGTCCTTCGAGGTCGGGGCCGCCGACCGGCTTGAGCGGAGCGGTGCGCGCGTCGGTGATGCGGTCGTCGGCGTCGACCCGGCCGGAGACGGTCTGCACCTCGACGTCCTCCGGGGCGAGCGGGCCGAGCGCGACCCGCACCCGCAGCGCGAGGGTCGCGCCGTACTCCGCGCCGGACCCGGCCGAGGAGGTCTCGGGCTGTTCCACGCTCACCTGCGGCCAGGCCGTCCGCACCCGCCGCTTCCACTCGGCGAGTTCCAGCGCGTTCCGCGGCCCGAGCGCGCGGTGGGCGCGGGCGGCGGGGGCGTAGAGGTTCTCGACGTAGTCGCGGACCATGCGCCCGGCGAGGACCTTGGGCCCCAGCGAGGTGAGGGTCGAGCGGACCATCTCGATCCAGCGGCGCGGCAGACCGCCCTGCTCGCGGTCGTAGAAGCGGGGTGCGACCCGCTCCTCGATGAGCTGGTAGAGGGCGCGGGACTCCAGTTCGTCGCGGCGGTCCTCGTCGAGGGCGGCGCTGCCGTCGGCGGTGGGGATGGACCAGCCGAAGTCCGGCTCGTACCACTCGTCCCACCAGCCGTCGAGCACCGACAGGTTCAGGGCGCCGTTGAGCGCGGCCTTCATCCCGCTGGTGCCGCACGCCTCCAGCGGGCGCAGCGGGTTGTTGAGCCACACGTCGCAGCCCGGGTAGAGCTTCTGTGCCATGCCCATGCCGTAGTCCGGCAGGAAGACGATGCGGTGGCGCACCCGGGGGTCGTCGGAGAAGCGGACGAGTTCCTGGACGAGGCGTTTGCCGCCGTCGTCGGCGGGGTGCGCCTTGCCGGCGACGACGATCTGGATGGGGCGTTCGGGATGCAGCAGGAGCCGGGTGAGCCGTTCCGGGTCGCGCAGCATGAGGGTGAGCCGCTTGTAGGAGGGGACGCGGCGGGCGAAGCCGATGGTGAGGACGTCCGGGTCCAGGACGCCGTCGATCCAGCCGAGTTCCGCCTCGCCCGCGCCGCGCTGGCGCCAGGAGGCGGCGAGCCGGGAGCGGACCTCGGTGACCAGTTGCCCGCGCAGCTCCCGGCGGACCTCCCAGATGTCCTGGTCGGGGATGCCGGCGACGGCGTCCCAGCGGGGGGAGCCGCCGACGGCCATGGCCTCCTCGGCGCGTGCGGCGCCGATGTGGCGGGCGCCGAGCGCGGCGACCTCGGGGGCCACCCATGTCGCGGCGTGCACCCCGTTGGTGATCGAGGTGATCGGCACGTCCTCGGCGTCGAATCCCGGCCACAGTCCGGCGAACATCTGCCGGCTGACCTGTCCGTGCAGGGTGGAGACGCCGTTGGCGCGCTGGGCCAGCCGCAGCCCCATGACGGCCATGTTGAACAGGTGCGGCGCCCCGCCCGGGTAGGTCTCGCGGCCCAGGCGCAGGACGTCCTCGACGTCGAGCGAGGGCAGTTCGCCCTGGGGGCCGAAGTGGCGGGCGACGAGGTCCGCCTCGAAGCGGTCGATTCCGGCGGCGACGGGGGTGTGGGTGGTGAACACGGTCCCGGCGCGGACGGTCTCCAGGGCGGTGTCGAAGTCGAGGCCGGGCCCGTCCTCGGTGGCCGCGCCCAGTTCGTGGATGCGTTCAAGGCCGAGGAAGCCGGCGTGGCCCTCGTTGGTGTGGAAGACCTCGGGCGCGGGGTGGCCGGTGAGCCGGCAGTAGGCGCGGACGGCGCGGACGCCGCCGATGCCGAGGAGCATCTCCTGCAGGAGACGGTGCTCGCTGCCGCCGCCGTAGAGCCGGTCGGTCACCTCGCGGGCGGCCCGGTCGTTGTCCTCGACGTCCGAGTCGAGCAGCAGCAGCGGGATGCGCCCGACCCGGGCCTGCCAGATCCGGGCGCGCAGGCTGCGGCCGCCGGGCAGCGCGAGGCTCACCTCGGCGGGGGTGCCGTCGGCCTCGCGCAGCAGGCTCAGCGGCAGTTCGTTGGGGTCGAGGACGGGGTACTGCTCCTGCTGCCAGCCGTCCCGGGACAGGGACTGGCGGAAGTAGCCGTGCCGGTAGAGCAGTCCGACCCCGACGAGCGGGACGCCGAGGTCGCTCGCGGACTTGAGGTGGTCGCCGGCGAGGATGCCGAGCCCGCCGGAGTACTGGGGCAGGGCGGCGGTGACGCCGAACTCGGGCGAGAAGTAGGCGACGGCCTTCGGCAGCGCGCTCTGCGCCTGGGCCTGGGCCTGGTACCAGCGGGGACCGGTCAGGTAGTGGTCGAGCTGCTCGGCGGCGGCGGCGAGCCGGCCGAGGTAGGCGGGGTCGCCGGCGAGTCCGGCGAGCCGGTCCTGGGGGAGCGCGGCGAGCAGCCGCAGCGGATCGCCGCCGCAGGCCGCCCACAGCCCGGGGTCGGCGTCGCGGAAGAGTTCTCGGGTCTCCGTGTGCCAGGACCAGCGCAGATTGCGGGCCAGCGCGCCCAGTGGCCGCAGCGGTTCGGGAAGCACGGGACGTACGGTGAATCGACGGATGGCCTTCACGTTTCCACCTTCGCAGGGGACGTACGCGGTCAGGGACGAAGCGGACGTCCGCCCCACGGCCACCGACGTTAGCGGCAGCACCCCGGGGCGGGCCACGGCGCACCCCGGGGGCTGGTGGGCCTGGGGGCGCGCCGGGGGCGGGAGCGGCGGGAGACGGACCGAGCCCGAAAGATTCACCTCGTCCTAACCTCTTTGCCCAGTTCCGCTCGCAGACCGCCGCCCGTCCCTGAAGAATCATCAGGTACGGGAGCGATCATCGGGTGACGGATTCCGTTTCCGGTCCCGTCGCTGTGTGACGGGACCGGAAACGTGTGCGTCCTTACGCGCGAGTAGTTAACACAGCGTCGGGTTGCCCATACGGATTGCAGGGGAAGGCTCCAGCGGTAACCCGCCGCAGGACCCCAGCAGCTCCCCCACATCCGCCCATTCGGGTGAACGCGGACAGGAGCGGTCATGCCCACAGCGCGCCAGCGAAGGAAGCGAGCGAACCACCAGTCAATGGCGCCGTCCCCGGTGCCGATACACCGGTCCGAGGCGAAGTCCTCGGACGACGTCTCTGCCCCCGCACCCGTACTGCCCTCAGGTGATGCCGTGAAATCCCCGATCGGTCGCATCCCCGTGCTGGATGTGTCCCCTCTCGTCGACTGTGGCCGCCGCCCCGCTAAGGCGGTGGTCCACGAGACCTTTCTGATCAGCGCGACCGTTTTCCGCGAGGGCCATGACGCCGTCGCGGCGAACGTGGCCCTGCGCTCTCCCGACGGCCGCAGCGGCCCGTGGACGCCGATGCGCGAGCTGGCGCCCGGTACCGACCGCTGGGGCGCGTACGTCACCCCGGACGTGGAGGGCCGCTGGACGTACAAGGTGGAGGCGTGGAGCGATCCGGTCGCCACCTGGCGCCACACGGCGGGGATCAAGATCCCGGCCGGTATCGACACCGAACTCGTGCTGGAGGAGGGCGCGCTGCTGTACGAGCGGGCCGCGAAACGGGTGCCGAAGCCGGAGGGCCGGCGGGAGACGGTGCTGGAGGCGGCCGACGCGCTGCGCGACACCTCCCGCTCCCCCGCCGCCCGGCTCGCCGCCGCCCTGACCCCCGAGGTGGACACGGTCCTCGGCCGGTACCCGCTGCGCGAACTGGTCAGTTCCTCGAAGGCGCTGCCCCTGCGGGTCGAGCGGCGCCGGGCGCTGTTCGGCTCCTGGTACGAGCTGTTCCCGCGCTCCGAGGGCGCGGTGGTCGAGGCCGGCAGGCCGCCGGTTTCGGGGACCTTCGAGACGGCCGCGCGCCGGCTGCCCGCAGTCGCCGCGATGGGCTTCGACGTGGTCTACCTGCCGCCGGTCCACCCGATCGGCACGACCTTCCGCAAGGGCCGCAACAACTCCCTGGACCCGGCGCCCGAGGACGTGGGCGTGCCCTGGGCGATCGGTTCGCCGGACGGCGGGCACGACGCGGTGCACCCGGACCTCGGGACGATCGAGGACTTCGACGCCTTCGTGCGCCGCGCCGGCGAGCTGCGGCTGGAGATCGCGCTGGACTTCGCGCTCCAGTGCTCCCCGGACCATCCGTGGGTGCAGAAGCACCCGGAGTGGTTCCAGCACCGGCCCGACGGTTCGATCGCGTACGCGGAGAACCCGCCGAAGAAGTACCAGGACATCTACCCGATCGCCTTCGACCAGGACATGCCGGGGCTGATCGCGGAGACCACGCGGGTACTGCGGTTCTGGATGGACCACGGGGTGCGGATCTTCCGGGTCGACAACCCGCACACCAAGCCGGTCGTCTTCTGGCAGAAGGTCATCGCGGACATCAACGGCACCGATCCGGACGTGATCTTCCTGGCGGAGGCGTTCACCCGGCCCGCGATGATGCACACGCTCGGGAAGATCGGCTTCCAGCAGTCGTACACGTACTTCACCTGGCGCAACACGAAGCGGGAACTGACGGAGTACCTGACGGAGCTGTCGGGTGACGCCGCCTCGTACATGCGTCCGAACTTCTTCGCGAACACCCCGGACATCCTGCCCGGCTACCTCCAGGACGGCGGGCGCCCGGCCTTCGAGACGCGGGCGGTGCTCGCCGCCACGCTCTCGCCCACCTGGGGGATCTACGCCGGGTACGAACTGTGCGAGAACACGCCGCTCAAGGCGGGCGGCGAGGAGTACCTGGACTCCGAGAAGTACCAGCTCAAGCCCCGGGACTGGGAGGCGGCGGAACGTTCCGGCGACAGCCTGTCGCCGCTGATCACCAAGCTCAACCGCACCCGCCGCAGGCACCCCGCGCTCCAGCAGCTGCGGGACGTCCACTTCCACCACGCGGACAAGGAGGAGGTGATCGTCTACTCCAAACGGGCGGGCGGCGACACCGTACTGGTGGTCGCGAACCTCGACCCGCACCACACCCAGGAGGCCACGGTCTCGTTGGACATGCCGGCACTCGGCCTCGACTGGCACGAGACCGTTCCGGTGCGCGACGAGCTCACCGGCGAGACATACCACTGGGGCAGGGCCAACTACGTGCGCCTAGAGCCGGGCGTCACGCCCGCGCACGTCTTCGCCCTGCGACCGTCCCCGTTGATCGGAGGGTCACCCGCATCATGATCGTCAACGAACCCGTCCCCGACAAGTTCGAGGACACACCCACCAAGGACCGCGATCCCGACTGGTTCAAACGCGCCGTCTTCTACGAAGTGCTGGTGCGGTCCTTCCAGGACAGCAACGGCGACGGAATCGGCGACCTCAAGGGCATCACGGCGAAGCTGGACTACCTCCAGTGGCTGGGGGTGGACTGCCTGTGGCTGCCCCCCTTCTTCCAGTCCCCGCTGCGTGACGGCGGGTACGACGTCTCGGACTACACGGCCGTGCTGCCGGAGTTCGGGGACCTCGCGGACTTCGTGGAGTTCGTGGACGCCGCGCACCAGCGCGGGATGCGTGTGATCATCGACTTCGTCATGAACCACACGAGCGACCAGCACATGTGGTTCCAGGAGTCCCGCAAGGACCCGGACGGCCCGTACGGCGACTACTACGTCTGGGCCGACGACGACAAGGCGTACAAGGACGCGCGCATCATCTTCGTCGACACGGAGGCGTCCAACTGGACCTTCGACCCGGTGCGCAAGCAGTACTACTGGCACCGGTTCTTCTCGCACCAGCCCGACCTCAACTTCGAGAACCCGGCGGTGCAGGAGGAGATCCTCGCGGCGCTGCGGTTCTGGCTGGACCTCGGCATCGACGGCTTCCGGCTGGACGCCGTGCCCTACCTGTACGCGGAGGAGGGCACGAACTGCGAGAACCTGCCGCGCACCCACGAGATGCTCCGGCGGGTGCGGGCCGAGGTCGACGCGCACTATCCGGACACGGTGATCCTCGCCGAGGCCAACCAGTGGCCGGAGGACGTCGTCGACTACTTCGGGGACTTCTCGAAGGGGGGCGACGAGTGCCACATGGCCTTCCACTTCCCGGTGATGCCCCGCATCTTCATGGCGGTGCGGCGCGAGTCGCGCTACCCGGTCTCGGAGATCCTCGCGAAGACCCCGGCGATCCCCTCGGGCTGCCAGTGGGGCATCTTCCTGCGCAACCACGACGAGCTGACGCTCGAAATGGTGACGGACGAAGAGCGCGACTACATGTACTCCGAGTACGCCAAGGACCCCAGGATGCGGGCCAACATCGGCATCCGCAGGCGCCTGGCCCCGCTGCTCGACAACGACCGCAACCAGATCGAGCTGTTCACCGCGCTGCTGCTGTCCCTGCCCGGCTCCCCCATCCTGTACTACGGGGACGAGATCGGCATGGGCGACAACATCTGGCTCGGTGACCGGGACGCGGTGCGCACCCCGATGCAGTGGACCCCGGACCGCAACGCCGGGTTCTCCTCCTGCGATCCGGGCCGTCTCTACCTGCCGACCATCATGGACCCGGTCTACGGCTATCAGGTGACGAACGTCGAGGCCGCGATGTCGGCCCCGGCCTCGCTGCTGCACTGGACCCGCCGGATGATCGAGATCCGCAAGCAGAACCCGGCTTTCGGCCTCGGCTCGTATACGGAACTGCCGTCCTCCAACCCGGCGGTGCTCGCGTTCCTGCGCGAGCTGCCCTCGGCCGACGGCCAGAGCGACGACCTCGTGCTGTGCGTGCACAACTTCTCTCGCTTCGCGCAGCCGACCGAGCTGGACCTGCAGTCCTTCGCGGGCCGCCATCCGGTGGAACTCATCGGCGGGGTGCGTTTCCCCGCCATCGGCGAGCTGCCGTACCTGCTGACCCTGGCGGGCCACGGCTTCTACTGGTTCCGGCTGCGCAAGGACGCCGCGCCGCTGTAGTACGGCCGTCGCGCCGCCCGTGCACCGGGGCCGCGACACGCGGGCGGGCGGGGCGGCTGCGGTCGCCCCGTCCCCCGCGTACCCGTATGGTTTCGGCCAGGGAAATCCCGTACACGAGCCGGACGTCCGATGGGCCCCGACCCGCATACTGTGTCCGACCCTGGGCACCCTCCCGGATACCGGTACCACCGGACGGGTCGTATCTCTTTTCGGCTCGTCGCCCGTACGGACCACTTCCCTACTGCCCCGCCGGTCACCGTGGGGCTGCGCGCACTGTCCGCTCGCCGGATGCCGATTCCGGGGCACGGGCGCGCGATCCTGCAGGTGTACCCGGGGAAAGGACGCGACCGCCGCCATGTCGGATGCTCCCAGCACGCTCGTTCCTTCCCCCCAGCCCACTCCGGAACCGGGGGAACTGCTCGCCTCCCTCGACCCCTTACTGCGTGCCTGGCTGCCCCGGCAGCGCTGGTTCGCGGGCAAGGGCCGCCCCGTCACCGGCTTCGACCTCGTCTCGGCCACCGAACTGCTGCCCCACGGCGGCGACTCGGGCACGCCGGGGCTGCTGCACCTGCTGGTGCGCGCCGGTCAGCACTCCACGGAGACCGCCGCCGGGCTGAAGGGCGACCTCAGCGCCGACTGCTACCAGCTGCTGCTGGGGGTGCGCCGCGAACTGCCCCCGCGGCTGGCGTCCGCCCTGATCGGCCGCCTGGAGCAGGGCCCGCTCGCCGGGTACACCGTGTACGAGGCGTTGCAGGACCCGCGCCCGGCCGAGCTGCTGCTGGAACGCATGCGGCTGCCGGGGCGTCAGGGCGATCTGCGGTTCGGCCGGGACTCGCGGGCCGCCATCCCGGTCGGCCTGTCCCCGAGGGCCCTGGGCTCCGAGCAGTCCAACTCCTCCCTGATCTACGGGGACACCCTCATCCTGAAGTTGTTCCGCCGTGTCGTGCCGGGCGCCAACCCGGATCTGGAACTGCCGATGGTGCTGGCCCGTCAGGGCTGCGCCCGGGTTCCGGCCCCGGTCGCCTGGATGCAGGCGGAACCGCGGGACGTGCCGGCCGGGCAGCAGGCCGAGCCGTACGTCCTCGGGGTGCTCCAGCCCTTCCTGAAGGGCTCCGAGGACGGCTGGGAGAGGGCGCTGCGCAGGCTGGCGGCGGGCGAGGACTTCACCGCCGACGCGCATGCCCTGGGCCGCGCGACCGCCGAGGTGCACACCGCGCTCGCCGAGGCGCTGCCCACCGTGACCCTGGGCCGGGCGCAGCTCACCGCGCTGGCCTCCGCCATGGAGCAGCGGCTGGAGAGCGCCGCTTCGGCCGTACCGCAGCTGCGCCCGTACGTGCCCGGCCTGCGGGACGCCTTCGCGCGGCTGGGCCGCGCCGGGGAGGAGGGCAGGACCTGGACGGCGCAGCGGGTGCACGGCGATCTGCATCTCGGCCAGTGCCTGCGGTCCGCCGAGGGCTACTGGTCGGTCATCGACTTCGAGGGCGAACCGGCCCGGCCGCTCGCCGAACGCCGGATGCCCTTCCCGCCGGTGCGGGACGTGGCCGGAATGCTGCGCTCCTTCGACTACGCGGCCCGCTCGCACGAGCCGTGGGCACCCGAGTGGGCGAACGACTGCCGGTCCGCCTACTGCGCGGGCTACGCGGAGGTCTCGGGCCAGGACCCGCGTCAGGACGCGGATCTGCTGCGCGCCTACGAGACCGACAAGGCCGTGTACGAGGTGCTGTACGAGGCACGGCACCGCCCCGACTGGCTGCCGGTGCCGCTCGCGGCGATCGAGCGGCTCGCGGGCGGCACGGGCCGGCTCTCGCCGCCCGGCGGCCCCCCGGAGCCCGTCCCCGCCCCGGGCCGGCCGGGGACCCGCGGCCGGGAGGAGGCGGCCGAGGCGCGCGGCGAACCGTGGCCTGGCCGCCGCCCGACGCGTTTTCGCTGAGCGGCCCGAGGCGTTGTCGCTGAGCGGCCCGAGGCGCTCGCGCCGGGCCCGCGGAGCGCTCGTGCCGGGCCGCGTGGAGCGTTCGCGCCGGGCCGCGCGGCGGGGGCGGCCGGTCCGTGCCAGGCTCGCTCCGGGGCCGGCCCGCCGCGCCCCCGCGTCTGTCCCACCCTGCTGTCCGTCCCGTTCCGTACGTCCCGTTGTTGTCCGTCCGTCCGCCCCGTCTCCGAGGAGGTTTCTCCCGTGACCCCCCGCTCGTCGTCCTCCCGCAAGATCCCCAAGAAGGCCAAGCCGCAGAAGCCGCCGGCCTTTCTGCCCGCGCCCAAGGAGGAGCCCGGCGAAGCGGCGCTCGCCCTGACCCCGGCCGCGACCGCCGGGCCCGCCGGGGCCCCCTCGCCCGCCACCGTCCCGGACGGGGACCGGCGGCGGCTGCTGGCCGGGACCCATCACGACCCGCACGCGGTGCTCGGCGCGCATCCCGCGCCGGACGGTACGGGCTGCGTCGTACGGGCGCTGAAGCCGCACGCCACCGCCGTGGCGGCCGTCGACGAGGACGGCACCCGCATCGAGCTGCACGCCGACGGCGACGGCTTCTTCTCGGCGGCGCTGCCCGGCCCCACCCGCCACCGGCTGCTCGTGACCTACCCGGGTCGGGACGAGCCGCTGCTGTGCGAGGAGCCGTACCGCTTCCTGCCCGCGCTCGGCGACCTCGACCTGCACCTGATCGGCGAGGGCCGGCACGAGGAGCTGTGGCGGGCGCTGGGCGCGCGGATCATGACGGTCGACGGGGTGACGGGCACCCGGTTCACGGTGTGGGCGCCGAACGCGCGGGGTGTGCGGGTGATCGGCGGGTTCAACTACTGGGACGGCGTGGGCCATCCGATGCGCTCGCTCGGCGCGACCGGGGTGTGGGAGCTGTTCCTGCCCGGGGTCGGCGAGGGCGAGCTGTACAAGTACGAGATCACCCGGCCGGACGGTTCCCTCTCCCGCAAGGCCGACCCGATGGCGCGCAGGACCGAGGTGCCGCCCGCGACGGCCTCCGTGGTGGACGCCTCGCACTACGAGTGGCAGGACGCGGACTGGCTCGCGCACCGCGCGGACCGGCCCCCGCACGAGGCGCCCTTCTCGGTGTACGAGGTGCACCTGGCGTCCTGGCGGCCGGGGCTCACCTACCGGCAGCTCGCCGAGGAACTGCCCGCCTACGTCAAGGAGACGGGCTTCACGCACGTCGAGCTGATGCCGGTGGCCGAGCACCCCTTCGGCGGTTCCTGGGGCTATCAGGTCACCGGTTTCTACGCCCCGACCTCGCGCCTGGGCACCCCGGACGACTTCCGCTTCCTGGTCGACGCGCTGCACCGCGCGGGCATCGGGGTCCTCATGGACTGGGTGCCGGCGCACTTCCCGCGCGACGAGTGGGCGCTCGCCGAGTTCGACGGGCTCCCGCTGTACGAGCACGGCGACCCACGGCGCGCGGCGCACCCCGACTGGGGCACGCTGGTCTTCGACTTCGGCCGCACCGAGGTGCGCAACTTCCTCGTCGCGAACGCCACTTACTGGTGCGAGGAGTTCCACATCGACGGGCTGCGGGTGGACGCCGTCGCCTCGATGCTCTACCTCGACTACTCGCGCGAGTACGGCCAGTGGTCGCCGAACGTGTACGGCGGCCGGGAGGACCTGGACGCGGTGCGTTTCCTCCAGGAGATGAACGCGACGGTCTACCGCCGCAACCCGGGGATCGTGACGGTCGCCGAGGAGTCCACGGCCTGGGACGGGGTGACCCGGCCCACCGACCAGTCGGGCCCCGGCGGTTTCGGCGGGCTCGGCTTCGGGCTGAAGTGGAACATGGGCTGGATGCACGACTCGCTGGAGTACGTGGCGAAGGAGCCGGTGCACCGCAAGTACCACCACCACGAGATGACCTTCTCGATGGTGTACGCGTACAGCGAGAACTACGTGCTGCCCATCTCGCACGACGAGGTCGTGCACGGCAAGGGATCGCTCGTGTCGAAGATCCCGGGCGACTGGTGGCAGCGGCGGGCCACCGTACGCGCCTACCTCGGCTTCATGTGGGCCCACCCCGGAAAGCAACTCCTGTTCATGGGGCAGGAGTTCGCGCAGGGCTCGGAGTGGTCGGAGGCGAGCGGCCCGGACTGGTGGCTGCTGGACCCCGACTACCCGGCCCAGGCCGACCACCGGGGCGTCAAGGATCTGGTGAGCGAACTGAACGCGGTGTACCGGGCGGCGCCGGCCCTGTGGCAGCGGGACACCGACCCGGGCGGCTTCTCGTGGATCGCGGGCGACGCCGCCGAGGACAACGTCCTGGCCTTCCTGCGCTACGACAAGGAGGGCGCCCCACTGCTCGCGGTCAGCCACTTCTCCCCGGTCGTGCGCGAGGACTACCGGCTCGGCGTACCGGAGGAGTTCGGCGCCTGGCAGGAGGTCCTGAACACGGACGCGGAACGCTTCGGCGGCTCCGGCGTCACCGCCCCGCAGCCGGTGAAGACCGAACCCACGGGCGCCCACGGCCGCCCGGCGAGCCTGCGCCTGACCCTGCCGCCGCTCGCGACGGTGTGGCTGCGGCCGGTGTGAGAGCGGGAATGAGGTGAGAGGGCGGGCAGGTCGCGGACATCGGCCCGCCCTCTCATCACGCGGGACGCAGCCGGCTTCACACCGTCGCAGCCCACTCCTTGAGGGCCGGTACAAGCCCAGGGCCTGCCCCCTCGTTCGGCGCTCCGGAGAAGTCCCGGGATGACCGCCGGCTCCGCGAAGCGCCCCGACTCGGTGTCGAGATGCACGGACAGCTCCTGGCGGACGCGCCCGGCGGTCTCGGGCACCGCGAGGCTGTAGGCGTGCAGGAGGGCGGCGTCGTAACCGGCCGGGGCGATGCCCCGCCCCTCCCAGTCCAGGATCACGAGTGCGGGTCCGGCGAGGTCCGCCCAGTGCAGGTCACCGTGTGCGGTGGACCACTCGGGCGGCGTCGTCGGCACCGGGCCGCTCAGGAAGCCTAGGTACTGCGGCATCGCGCGGTCCGGATAAGCCTGCCGTACGGCCATGCGGTCGGTCCGTACCGCTGCGAGACTGCCGAGAGCCGTACGAAGGTCGTCCCACCAGGACGCGTAGTTCCTCTGGCGGGGAGCCAGTCAGAGACTCGCGGCCAGATAGGTGTTGCGCGAGGTGATCAGCCGCGGCATGTACCAGCCGAGAACGGCGCGGTCGGCCACGCGGCCGAGGAGGCCCAGGGGGGAGGCGAACTCGACGGTGTCGGTCATGACGGTGCCGCCCCCGCCGTCCGGCTCGAAGGTGTGGGCGTGGCGCCATTTCCTGAACGGGCCGGACACCTGCTCGTCCACGAAGTGCCTCGGCGGTTCCCAGGAGGTGATGCGGGCGGTGAGCCGCCAGGTCAGGCCGAAGTGCCGGGCCCGGAAGGTGACGGACTGGCCGAGGGTCAGGGCGCCCCAGGTGGTGCCGCCGACGGCCTGTTCGCCGGAGGAGGCCATCGACCGGGTGTGCGCCTCCACGTCGAGGCACGCGGCGAACACCCGCTCGGGCGGGGCCGACAGGGCCGTGACGATCTCGAAGTGCGGCACGTGTGCTCCCAGGAGTCGACCGGTGCTTCCCATCCTGCCAGGGGCGGCCCGTCCAGTGCGGCCTCGTGCGGGTGGACGGAGGTGACGGACCGGCCTCGTGACCGCGGTCCGTCACCTCCGCCCCCGTCCCCCGTTCCCCCTTCCCCTTACGCCTTCAGCGCTATGGCCAGCGCGTCCGGGAGCGGTTCGGTGTGGAGCAGGCCGAGTCGCTGCGTCGCGCGGGTCAGCGCGACGTACAGGTCGCTGTCGGCGTAGCGCTGCGGTTCGACCACCAGGACCTCGTCGAACTCCAGGCCCTTGGCCTGGCGCGGGTCGAGCAGGACGACGGGGCTCGTGAGGTCGGGCGAGGTGCCGGCGGACACCTCGGGCAGCCGGGTGACCAGGGTGTGGTGCAGTGCGCGCGGGGCGAGGACCGCGAGCCGTCCCTCGCGGGGCAGGGCCTCGGCGACCGCCTCGGCCACGGCGTCCGCGAGGGTCTCCGTGGTGCGGGCACGGGCCCAGGGCCGTACGCCGGTGGAGCGCACCGAGCGCGGGGGCTCGAAGGCGGGGTTCCGGGAGCGCGGCAAGGCGGCGGCCAGGTCCATGATCTCCGCGGGGGTGCGGTAGTTGACGTCCAGCCGGTGGAAGGCGTAGCGGTCGCCGACGTAGGGGGCGAGGATCGCGTCCCAGGTGCCGAGGCCGGCCGGGTCGGCGGTCTGCGCGGGGTCGCCGACCAGGGTCATCGAGCGATTGGGGCTGCGGCGCATGAGGAGCCGCCAGGTCATCGCGGAGAGTTCCTGCGCCTCGTCGACGATGATGTGCCCGAAGGCCCAGGTGCGGTCCTCGGCGGCGCGTTCCGCGGCGCTGCGGTGGTCGTCCTCCTCGTGCCGTTCGGCGAGGCGTTCGGCGTCGATGAGGTCCTGGACGCCGAGGACCTCGGACTCCTCGTCCTCGAACTCGTAGGTCCTGGAGGCGTGCGCGACGTCCAGGACGCCTTGCGCGAAGGCGACGTCCTCGCGGCGGCGCCGTTCGGTCTCGGCGCGGCGCAGGCTGTCGTCCTCGCCGAGGAGTTCGGCGGCCTCGTCCAGGAGCGGTACGTCGGCGGGGGTCCAGGGCGCGGGCGTGAAGGTGGAGCCGGACCAAGTGCCGGGGGCGCGGCGGATCGCGTCGGCGTCCGCGTCGGGCAGGTGGGTGGGCTCGGCGAGGTAGTCGGTCAGGAAGCGTTCGGGGCTCAGCCGGGGCCACAGCGTCTCGATGGCCTCCTGGACGGCGGGGCTCGCGGCGATCTCCTTGCCGAGTTCCGCGATGTCGGTGGGGTCGAGGAGGTTGGGCCCGCCGTAGGGGTCGGCGCCGATGCGGTCGGCGAGCTGGGCGGTGAGCGCGTCGATGACCCGGAAGGCGAAGTGCGGGCGGGCCAGGTTGTGCGGCAGCAGGGCGGCGCGGGCCCCGTCCCTGGCCTCGGCCGCGGTGGCCCGGTCCAGGGTGAGGATGCCGTAGTCCTCGTGCGCGATCTCCAGGACGGGGTCGGGCAGCGCCTCGCGGTCGGCGAGGGCCCGTTCGAGCGCCCCGGCCATCGCGGCGGCGCCCTTGACGGCGGCGGCGCGCGGGGTGTCGGTACCGGTCGCGCGGACGCCCGGGTACAGCTCGCCGGGGGTCGCGAGCCAGACGCCGGTCTCGCCGAGGGAGGGCAGGACCTCCCCGATGTAGTTGAGGAAGGCGCCGTTGGGGCCGACGATCAGGACGGCGCTGCGGGAGAGCCGCTCGCGGTGCGTGTAGAGCAGGTAGGCGGCGCGGTGCAGGGCCACGGCGGTCTTGCCGGTGCCGGGGCCGCCCTCGACGACCAGTACGCCCTGGTGCGGGGCGCGGATGATCTCGTCCTGCTCGGCCTGGATGGTGCGCACGATGTCGCTCATGCGGCCGGTGCGGGCGGCGTTGAGCGCGCCGAGCAGCACGGCGTCCCCGCTGGGGTTCTCAAACTCCCCGGGCACCGCGCCGTCGAGGTCGAGCGTCTCGTCGTGCAGGGCGGTGACGGTACGGCCCTTCGTGGTGAGGTGCCGGCGCCTGCGCACGCCCATCGGGGTGTGCCCGGTGGCGAGGTAGAAGGGGCGGGCGACCGGGGCGCGCCAGTCGATGAGCAGCGGGGTGCGTTCCCGGTCCTCGGCGCGCAGGCCGATCCGCCCGATGTGGTGGCTCTCACCGCCGCGCAGGTCGACGCGGCCGAAACAGAGCCCGTCCTCGACCCCGCCGAGTTCGGCGGCCGTCCTGCGGTACTCGAAGGCGGCGACGTCGCGTTCCAGCTTGGCCTGGTGCCCCTGCCCGACCTGTCCGAGCGCGGCCTGGGCGGAGCCTTCGGCGCGGGCGCGCAGGGCGTCGAGACAGGCGTGCAGAAGATCGACGTACTCCTGTTCGGCCCGCAGTTCCGCGGCCCCGCCGCCGTTCTCGGTCGCCTCGTGTGCCTCGGTTGACAATGCAGCTCCTCGCCGGATAAAGTGTAAAGAGAAGGTCGCTGTGTGAGGAATTATCCGACACACAGAACTGACCAATATACGCAGCCACATGCCCCGGCCTCAAGCGGCCAGGGCATTTTTTGTGCGCTCTTCCCCTTCACCTCCGACGGCCGGTCACCTCGGACGGCCGGCGCGGGCCCGTCGCTCGGCCTCGCTCTCCGCCTCAGTCCCTCAGCTCCTCGGCCCCTCGGCTCCTCGGCCCAGGAAGCGGTCCAGTTCCTCGCGCAGCCTGCGGCCCGAGCGGGCGCCGACGACCGAGCCGGCCGGCTCCCCGTCGCGGAAGACCATGAGGGTCGGCATGGACAGGACGCCGTACTCCAGGGTCGTCTCCGGGCTGGAGTCCACGTCGAGCCGGACCACCTTGAGCCACTCCCGCTCCGCCTCGGCGAGCGCGGAGAGCACCGGCGCCATCTGCCGGCACGGCGGGCACCAGTCGGCGGTGAACTCGACCAGGACCGGGCGGGGGGACAGCAGTACCTCCGCCCCGAAGTCCTCGTCGCTCACCTCGGGCACCTCGTTCAGCCGGGTCGCCGTCATGTGGGGATCACCTCTCCTGTCAGTTCGCATCGCGGGCCGGGGGTTCCCGGTCCGGCCACGTCCTCGGCGAGCGTGCGTACCGCCCGCTCGGCGCGCTCCAGCTGACCGCCGACCGCCGCCCGTACGGCGACCAGCCGCTCGATCAGCTCGTCGAGTTCGCCGAGCTTGCGCCGGTAGACCCCGAGCGAGGCCGGACACGAGTCCCCCTCGGGGTGTCCGGCGCGCAGGCACTCCACGAAGGGCCGGGTCTCCTCCAGCCCGAAGCCGAAGTCCTGGAGGGTCCGGATCTGCCGCACGAGCCGCAGGTCCTCCTCCCCGTAGGTCCGGTAACCGTTGCCGTCCCGGCGCGCGGGCAGCAGTCCGCGCGCCTCGTAGTAGCGCAGGGTCCGGGTCGTCGTCCCGGCCCGCGCGGCCAGTACACCGATACGCATCTCACCGCTTGGCATGACAGGAACGTAGTCCTTGACGCCGGGGTCAAGGCCAGCGCGGCGCCCCGGCTCGGGGCGGAGGGGGCGGTGGGCAAGGACGGCGCTCAGGCCCGCGGCAGGCGGCGGTTGGCCAGGACCGGGATCGCCTCGCGCACCGCTTCCGTCTCGCCCGGGTCGACCTCGGCGAACAGCAGCTCGGGGGCGGCTTTCGCCGCGGCCCGCACCGTGCCGTCGGGGCCCGCGAGGAGGCTGTACCCGATGCCGGTGGGCGCCGCGCCGGAGGTGGCGGTCCCCCCGGGCGCGCCGTGCGCCGGGTCGGCCTGCCCGGTGGCGGCCACCCACAGCGTGGCGTCCAGGGCCCGTGCCCGCACCAGCAGCTCCCACTGCTCGCGCTTGCCGGGGCCGGCCCCCCAGGAGGCGGGCAGGACGGTCAGCGCGGCACCCGCGTCGGCGTGCGCGCGGAAGAGTTCGGGGAAGCGCACGTCGTAGCAGGTCGCGAGACCGGTACGGACACCGTCGACCTCGATCGTGACGACCTCGGAACCGGGCGCGACCGTACGCGACTCCTGGAAGCCGAAGGCGTCGTACAGGTGGATCTTGTCGTAGGCCGCCTCGACGCCCGGCCCCGTGGCCAGCAGCGTGTTGGTGACCCGGCCGTCCGGCGCCGGGGTGAACATGCCCACGACGAGGACGATCCCGTACCGGGCCGCGAGTGCGCGGACCCGCTCGGCCCAGGGGCCGTCCAGCGGCTGGGCGAGGGGGCCGAGCGGGACGCCGAAGCAGGCCATCGACGCCTCGGGGAAGACGGCCAGCCGGGCGCCCCCGTCGGCGGCGCGGCGCGTGTACTCCTCGATCAGGTCCAGGTTCCGCGCCGGGTCGGGTCCCGTGGTGAGCTGTGCGAGCGCGATCCTCATCGGTGCGCTGCCTCCTCGTCGTCGCAGTCGTCGTAGTCGTCGCAGTCGCCCTCGGCCGGCCCGCCGATCCGGCGGCCCGCCGATCCGGCGGCCCACCGGCCCGTCGGCCCGACGCGGGGCCGGCCGCCGGCTCGCGGGCCCGGACCATCCTCTCGTGGGTCCCGGTCCTCGTCACCCTCTCGCCTGTCCCGGGCCACGGCCCGGCACGCCCGCGCGGGGGAACGGGGGGCGCCGGAAGACGAGCGGCACCGGACAGACGCGGTCTGTCCGGTGCCGCTCGCTTCCCTGGGGACGGGGGTCGTGTGCCGCCCGGCTCAGACCTTCCGCGTGTCCACGGCCGGTACGGGCGTCCGCTCGTGCTGCCCGGGTACCCCGGAATCGGCCTCGGGCTCCCCCGCCGGGCCGTGGTCGTCGACGAGGGTCGTCTCGTCGAAGGGCCTGCGGCCGGCCAGGACCTCGTCGACCTGGGTCTTGTCGATCTCCTTGGTCCAGGTGCCGATGAGGACGGCGGCCACCGCGTTGCCGGCGAAGTTGGTCATGGCGCGGGCCTCGCTCATGAAGCGGTCGATGCCGACGATCAGGCCGACGCCGTCGACCAGTTCGGGCCGGTGCGACTGGAGGCCGCCCGCGAGGGTCGCGAGGCCGGCGCCGGTGACGCCCGCCGCGCCCTTCGAGGCGATGATCATGAAGACGAGCAGCGAGATCTGCTGGCCCACCGAGAGCGGCTGGTCCATCGCCTCGGCCACGAAGATCGAGGCCATCGTGAGGTAGATCGCCGTGCCGTCGAGGTTGAAGGAGTAGCCGGTCGGCACGGTGATGCCCACGACCGGACGGCTCACCCCGAGGTGCTCCATCTTCGCGATGAGCCGGGGCAGCGCCGACTCGGAGGAGGAGGTGGAGAGGATGAGCAGGAACTCACGGCCCAGGTACTTCAGCAGCAGCAGGATGTTGACGCCCGCGAAGAAGCGCAGCATCGCGCCGAGGACGACGAGGACGAACAGCAGACAGGTCGCGTAGAAGCCGATCATGATGACGGCGAGCGATTTGAGCGCGTCCACGCCGGTCTCGCCGACCACGGCGGCCATCGCGCCGAACGCGCCGACGGGGGCCGCCCACATGATCATCGCGAGGACCCGGAAGACGAGCCGCTGGAGGTGCCCCACCCCGCGCAGGACCGGTTCGCCGGAGCGGCCGAGGGCCTGGAGGCCGAAGCCGACGAGCAGCGCGATCAGCAGGGTCTGGAGCACCTCACCGCTCGTGAAGGCGGAGACCATGGTGGCCGGGATGATGCCGAGCGCGAAGTCGGTGAGCGATTCGGAGTCGCCCGCCGTCTGCGCCTCACCGGCGTGCCGCACCGCCTCGGTCAGGTGCAGGCCCTGGCCCGGCTCCAGGAAGTTGCCGACCAGGAGGCCGATCGCGAGCGCGACGGTGGACATCACCAGGAAGTAGACGAGGGCGAGCCCGCCGACCGCGCCGACCTTCGCGGCCTTGCGCACCGAACCGATGCCCAGCACGATCGTGCAGAAGATGATCGGCGAGATCATCATCTTGATGAGGTTCACGAACCCCGTGCCCAGCGGCTTCAGCTCGACGGCCACGCCGGGGGCGGCGAAGCCGAGGACGATCCCGAGGACGACGGCCCCGATCACGGCCAGGTACAGGTAGTGGGTCCGGTCCCGCCGGGCAGCGGGCGCCCGCGGTCCCTCGGGTGCCTCGGTTGCTGACACGGGGTGCCTCCTTGAAGACGTCATCGGCTCTTCGGCTCTGCGGCTCACCGGGCCACCCCGCTCACGCCCCCGGCCGGTGGGACCCGGCGGATTCGGCGGAAGGGCTGAGGCGGTCCGGTCCGCCCGGATACGCTGGTGGTGATCGCGGCTTGGCATCCACGCGTCCCGGGCTGCCGCGATGATTCCGCAGCCTGTGAGCCGCGTCACCCTTGTGTTCATTGAGTTCACGACGGGGCGGCGCCCGGCGCGCGCCCGGGGGCACACTGTGCGGATGCGTCTGTTCCGTCCCCGCAGCCTGGCCGGCCAGCTCTTCGCCATGCAGGTCGTCCTGGTGGCGCTCGTCGTGGCGGGCTGCGCGCTGTTCACCTACCTGAGCGACCGGTCCCAGGCGCGCCGCTCCGCGCAGCAGCAGGTGACCGCCGCGGCGCGGGCCGTCGCGGACTCCCCCTCGGTGCGCGAGGCGATCCGCACCCCCGCGCCGACGGTGCGGCTCCAGCCGTACGCGGAGAGGGTCCGGGTGGACGCGGACCTCACCTTCGTCACGATCATGTCGCCGGCCGGTATCCGCTGGTCCCACCCGACACCCGCCCTGATCGGCGAACGCTTCCTCGGGCACACCGGCCCCGCGCTGCGCGGGCGGACCTTCTCGGAGACGTACAAGGGGACGCTCGGCACCTCGGTGCGGGTCGTGACGCCGGTCAGGGACGGCGGGCGGATCGTGGGTCTGGTGAGCGCCGGGATCGACGTGGGGACGATCAGCGAGCGGGTGCGCGAGCAGATGGCGGCGCTGTTCGCGGTGGCCGCCGCCGCCCTGGTCCTCGGCGGTACGGGGACGTACGTCGTGAACGCGCGGCTGCGCCGTCACACGCACGGCATGAACGCGACCGAGCTGAGCCGGGTGCACGACTACCACGAGGCGACGCTGCACGCGGTGCGCGAGGGGCTGCTCATGCTGGACGGGGGCCGGGCGGTCGCGCTGATCAACGACGGGGCGCGGGAGTTGCTGGGGCTGGGGCCCGGCCGGCACGTGGGGCGCCCGGTCGCCTCCCTGGGCCTGCCGCGCGGGCTGACCGGCGCCTTGCTGGCCTCGGAGCCGCGCGTGGACGAGGTGCACCTCACGCGGGAGCGGGTGCTCGTCGTCAACACCTCGCCGGTGCGCGGCGGGGAGCGCTCGGGGACCGTGGTCACCCTGCGGGACCACACGGAACTGCGGTCGTTGATGGGCGAGCTGGACGCCGAGCGGGGGTTCACCCGGGCGTTGCGCTCACAGGCGCACGAGGCGGCGAACCGGCTGCACACGGTGGTGTCGCTCATCGAGCTGGGCCGCGCCGAGGAGGCGGTGGAGTTCGCGACGGCCGAACTGGAGCTCGCGCAGACGCTGACCGACCGGGTGGTGGGCGCGGTCGACGAACCGATGCTCGCCGCGCTGCTGCTCGGCAAGACGGCGTACGCGCACGAGCACGGCGTCGAACTCGTCGTGAGCGAGGACAGCCGCATCGACGACGGGTTGTTGCCGCGCTCGCTGCCGGGCCGTGATCTCGTGACGGTGCTCGGCAACCTCGTCGACAACGCGGTGGACGCGGCGCAGGGGGCGCCGGGCGCGCGGGTCACCGTCACGGCTCGGGCGGACGGCGGCGGGCAGTTGCTGCTGCGGGTCGCCGACAACGGCCCCGGCCTGTCCCCCGCACACGCGCAGGACGTGTTCCGGCAGGGCTGGAGCACCAAGTCGGCGGAGCCCGGCGCGCACGGGCTGGGCCTCGCCCTCGTACAGCAGGCGGTACGGCGCGCGGGCGGCAGCGTGACGGCGCGCACCGGCGAGGGGGGCGGCGCGGAGTTCACCGTACGGCTGCCGCTGGACACCGCCCCGGCCGGGGCGGGCGGCCCGGCGGACGAAGGGGTGACGACGGGATGACCAACGGCCGCACGGAGAACGGGGAGGCGACCGCGGGGCCGGGCCCCGTCCGGGTGCTCGTCGTGGAGGACGAGGCGGTCGCGGCGGACGCGCACCGGCTGTACGTCGAGCGGGTGCCCGGCTTCCGGGTCGCGGGCGTCGCGCACTCGGCCGCCGCGGCGCACCGCGAACTGGAACGCGTCGAGGTGGACCTGCTGCTGCTCGACCTGTACCTGCCGGACGGGCACGGTCTCGGACTCGTGCGGGCGCTGCGCTCGGCCGGTCACCGCGCCGACGTGATCGCGGTGACCTCGGCGCGGGATCTGGGCGTCGTGCGGGAGGGGGTCTCGCTCGGGGTGGTGCAGTATGTGCTCAAGCCCTTCACCTTCGCGACGCTGCGGGACCGGCTCGTGCGGTACGCGCAGTTCCGTGCGACGGCGGGCGAGGCGGCCGGTCAGGAGGACGTGGACCGGGCGCTCGCGGCGCTGCGCGCGCCGCGACCGGCGCAGTTGCCGAAGGGGCTGAGCGCGCCGACCCTCGACCGGGTGACGGGCGCGTTGCGGGCGGCGCCCGGGGGGCTGACGGCGGCGGCGCTCGCCGGGGCGGCGGGGCTCTCGCGCATCACCGCCCGGCGCTATCTGGAGCATCTGGTCGAGCAGGGGCTCGTGACGAAGGAGCCGCGGTACGGGCAGGTGGGCCGCCCCGAACTGCACTACCGCTGGTCGGCGCGGGGCTGAGGGGCGGCCGGCGGGTGCCGGGCCGGTCGCCCCTCCTGGTCGCGCCGTTGGTTAGCCGTTGGTCAGAAGACCGACTCGGCCTCGTCCATGCGCTCCTTGGGGACGCGCTTGAGTTCGGTGACGGCCTCGGCGAGCGGGACCATGACGACGTCGGTGCCGCGCAGGGCGGTCATGTTGCCGAAGTCGCCGCGGTGCACGGCTTCGACGGCGTACCAGCCGAAGCGGGTCGCGAGCACCCTGTCGTACGCGGTGGGGGTGCCGCCGCGCTGGACGTGGCCGAGGATGACGGGCCGGGCCTCCTTGCCGAGGCGGGACTCCAGCTCGTAGGCGAGGGCGGTGCCGATGCCGAGGAAGCGCTCGTGCCCGAACTGGTCGATCTCGCCCGTGCCGTAGTCCATCGTGCCGGCCGCCGGGTGGGCGCCCTCGGCGACGCAGATGACGGCGAACTTCTTGCCGCGCGCGAAGCGCTCCTCGACCATCTTGGCGAGGTCGGCCGGGTCGAAGGGCCGCTCGGGCAGGCAGATGCCGTGCGCGCCGCCCGCCATCCCGGACTCCAGGGCGATCCAGCCCGCGTGCCGGCCCATGACCTCCACGACCATGACGCGCTGGTGGGACTCGGCGGTGGTCTTGAGGCGGTCGATGGCCTCGGTGGCCACGCCCACGGCGGTGTCGAAGCCGAAGGTGCGGTCGGTGGAGGAGATGTCGTTGTCGATCGTCTTCGGCACGCCGACCACCGGCATCCCGCTGTCGGACAGCATCCGGGCCGCGGTGAGCGTGCCCTCGCCGCCGATCGGGATGAGGGCGTCGATGCCGAGTTCGCGGGAGAGTTCCCGCGCGTTCGCGCAGGCTTCCGCGAGCCGGCCGCGCTCCAGGCGGGCCGAACCGAGGATGGTGCCGCCGCGGGCCAGGATGCCGCTGACGGCGTCCAGGTCGAGCGGGCGGTACCGCCGGTCGAGCAGGCCCTTGTAGCCGTCCTCGAAGCCGATGACCTCGTCGCCGTGATGCGTGACGGCACGGTGCACGACCGACCGGATCACTGCGTTGAGGCCGGGGCAGTCGCCGCCTGCGGTGAGAATTCCGATGCGCATCGTGCTGGTCTCCTGCTCGCTACTAGTTCCGCGCGTGAGCTGTGGCCGATTCTGTCACGGTCTTTGGGCGGCTCCGGCGGCCCCTGCCGCGGCGGCCCGCGTGGGCGGTCGTCCGGGTTGATCCTCCCGGGAGCGGTCACCCGTCCCACGAGGGGTGTGCCTCGCACGGACGCGCCCCTACCCCACGGACGGGCGCACTATCCATCCTCATGGGTAGTGTCAAGAGGAAATGCTCAGCAGATCGGGTGTTTCTGTCCTATGGGTGACGAAGAGCGTCTGAGAGACGAAGAGCGTCGAAACGGAGAAAATCAGGTGGCGCGCAGTGTCTACGTGACCGGTATCGACCGGGGCGACGGGCGTCAGGTCGTCGAGCTGGGGATGATGGAACTCCTCACCCGCCGGGTCGACCGGATCGCCGTGTTCCGCCCGCTCGTGCACGACGGCCCCGACCGGATGTACGAGCTGCTGCGCGAGCGCTACCACCTGTCGCAGCCCGCGGAGTCGGTCTTCGGCATGCACTACGAGCAGGCCGCGAGCCTCCAGGCCGAGCAGGGCTCCGACGAACTCGTCTCCGCCCTCGTGGACCGCTATCACCGGCTCGCCGCCTCCTACGAGGCGGTGCTGGTCATCGGGACGGACTTCGCGCACACCCAGCTGCCCGACGAGCTCGGGCTGAACGCGCGGCTGGCCAACGAGTTCGGGGCCGCCGTGCTGCCGGTGGTCGGCGGTCGCGAGCAGTCGGCGGACTCGGTGGGGGACGAGGCGGCCAACGCGTACCGGGCCTACGCCACGCGCGGCTGCGACGTGCTCGCGATGGTCGTGAACCGGGTGGCGCCCGCCGACCGGGACCTGATCGAGGAGCGGCTCGCGGCCCGGCTGCCGGTGCCCTGCTACGTCCTGCCGGACGATCCGGCGCTGTCCGCGCCGACCGTCGCGCAGATCACCCACACCCTGGGGGGAACGGTCCTGCTCGGGGACGAGGCGGGCCTCTCGCGCGACGCGCTGGACTTCGTGTTCGGCGGCGCGACCCTGCCGAACTTCCTGAAGGCGCTGACCCCGGGCACTCTCGTCGTCACGCCCGGGGACCGGGCCGATCTGGTGGTGGGGGCGCTGGCCGCGCACGCGGCGGGCACCCCGCCGCTGGCCGGGGTGCTGCTGACGCTGGGCGAGCGTCCCGACGCGGGGGTGCTGGCGCTCGCCCGGCGGCTGGCGCCGGGCACCCCGGTGGTCTCGGTCCCGGGCAACAGCTTCCCGACCGCCGCCGAGCTGTTCACCCTGGAGGGCAGGCTCGGGGCGGCCACCCCGCGCAAGGCGGAGACGGCGCTCGGCCTGTTCGAGCGCTGGGCCGACGGTCCCGGGCTGCTCAGCCGCGTGCAGGTCTCGGGCAGCGAGCGGGTCACGCCGATGATGTTCGCCCACAAGCTGCTGGAGCAGGCGCGGGCGCTGCCGCGCCGGGTCGTACTGCCGGAGGGGACCGAGGAGCGGGTACTGCGCGCGGCGGACGTCCTGCTGCGGCGCTCGGTGTGCGAGCTGACCCTGCTGGGCCCGGTCGGGACGATCCGCAAGAAGGCCGCCGACCTCGGCGTGGACCTCTCGGGCGCCCAGCTGGTCGACCCCCAGGACTCGGAGCTGCGTCAGGGATTCGCCGAGGAGTACGCGCGACTGCGGGCCCACAAGGGGGTGACGGTGGAGCTGGCGTACGACGTGGTCGCGGACGTCAACTACTTCGGCACGCTCATGGTGCGCGCGGGCCTCGCCGACGGCATGGTCTCGGGCGCGGTGCACTCGACGGCGGCGACGATCCGCCCGGCCTTCGAGATCATCAAGACCCGTCCGGACGCGCGGCTGGTCTCCTCGGCCTTCTTCATGTGCCTGGCCGACAAGGTCCTGGTGTACGCGGACTGCGCGGTCAACCCGGACCCGGACGCCGAGCAGCTCGCGGACATCGCGGCGCAGTCGGCGACGACGGCGGCGGCCTTCGGGGTGGAGCCGAGGATCGCGATGCTCTCGTACTCGACGGGGACCTCGGGCAGCGGCGCCGACGTGGACAAGGTCCGCGCCGCGACCGCGCTGGTGCGCCGGGAGCGTCCGGAGCTGCTGATCGAGGGGCCCATCCAGTACGACGCGGCCGTCGAGCCCTCCGTGGCGGCGACCAAGCTGCCCGGTTCGCAGGTCGCGGGGCGGGCGAGCGTGCTGATCTTCCCCGACCTGAACACCGGCAACAACACGTACAAGGCGGTGCAGCGCTCGGCCGGGGCGGTCGCGGTCGGCCCGGTCCTCCAGGGGCTGCGCAAGCCCGTCAACGACCTGTCGCGCGGGGCGCTCGTGCAGGACATCGTGAACACCGTCGCGATCACCGCGATCCAGGCGCAGGCCGGGGAGGCGGAGTGAGTACCGTGCCCGCCCCGGCCCGGCCGGCGGCCTCCCGGCGCCCCGGGTCCCCGCCCCCGGCCGCCCCGTACGCCCGTCCCTCTCTCCGCGTAGAAAGTGCTCGTACCCGTGGCTGAAGCCCGCACCCGTGTGCTCGTCCTGAACTCCGGCTCCTCGTCGGTGAAGTACCAGTTGCTCGACATGCGCGACCGCACCAGGCTCGCGGCCGGTCTGGTCGAGCGGATCGGCGAGCGCACCTCGCGCGTCGAGTACACCCGGCTCACCGAGGACGGGGCGCGGACCCGGGAGCGCGAGGGGCGGATCGCCGGCCACGAGGAGGCGTTGCGGGCGGTGGCCGCCGAACTCGACGCGGACGGGCTCGGCCTCGACTCCCCCGAGCTGGCCGCCGTCGGCCACCGCATCGTGCACGGGGGTCGGCTGTTCGACGCGCCGACCCTGGTGGACGCGGCGGTCGAGAAGGAGATCGAGCGGCTCGCCCCGGTCGCCCCGCTGCACAACCCGGCCGGGCTCGCGGGCATCCGCACGGCGCGGGCGCTGCGCCCCGACCTGCCGCAGGTCGCCGTGTTCGACACCGCCTTCCACGCGCACATGCCGGAGGCGGCGGCGCGCTACGCGCTGGAGGCCGAGACGGCCGACGCGCACCACATCCGCCGCTACGGCGCGCACGGCACCTCGCACGCCTTCGTCTCGCGGGCCACGGCGCGGCTGCTGGGGCGTCCCTACGACGAGGTGAACACGATCGTGCTGCACCTGGGCAACGGGGCCTCGGCCGCCGCCGTACGGGGCGGGCGCAGCGTGGAGACCTCGATGGGGCTGACCCCCCTGGAGGGGCTGGTGATGGGCACCCGGTCGGGGGACATCGACCCCGCCGTGGTCTTCCACCTGATGCGGAACGCGGACATGTCGGCCCAGGATGTGGATGTGCTGCTCAACCGGAGGAGCGGGCTGCTCGGCCTGTGCGGGGACAACGACATGCGGGAGGTCACCCGCAGGTCCGACGAGGGCGACCCGGCCGCCCGGCTGGCCCTCGAGGTGTACGTGCACCGGCTGAAGAAGTACATCGGCGCCTACACGGCGGTGCTGGGCCGGGTGGACGCGGTGACCTTCACGGCCGGGGTCGGCGAGAACGCGGCGGCGGTGCGGCTGGCTGCCGTGGAGGGCCTGGAGGGCCTTGGTCTCGTGGTGGACCCGCGGCTGAACGCCGTACGCGACAGGACGCCCCGGCTGATCTCGCCGGCCGGGTCGCGGGTCGCGGTGGCCGTGGTACCGACCGACGAGGAACTGGAGATCGCGACGCAGACCTACGGGCTGGTGAACGGTCAGGACACGGTGCGGGAGGGCACCACCTGAGCACCACCGCGCCCATTTGTATGTTCCGACAGTCCGTTAATCCCGCCCCGAAACAAACCGATAGGATCAGCCTCATGCGCCGTTCCAAAATCGTCTGCACACTCGGCCCCGCCGTCGACTCGTACGAGCAACTCAAAGCTCTGATCGAGGCCGGTATGAACGTGGCCCGTTTCAACATGAGCCACGGTTCCCACGAGGAGCACGAGCAGCGGTACCGCCGGGTCCGCCAGGCCGCCGAGGACACCGGCCGCGCGGTCGGGGTGCTCTTCGACCTCCAGGGGCCGAAGATCCGCCTGGAGACCTTCGCCGAGGGCCCCGTCGAGCTGGTGCGCGGTGACGAGTTCACCATCACCGCCGAGGACGTGGCCGGTGACCGCAGCATCTGCGGCACGACCTACAAGGGCCTGCCGGGTGACGTCGTCAAGGGCGACCCGATCCTCATCAACGACGGCAACGTCGAGCTGAAGGTCACCTCGGTCGAGGGCCCGAAGGTGCACACGATCGTCATCGAGGGCGGCGTGGTCTCCGACCACAAGGGCATCAACCTGCCCGGTGCCGCCGTCAACGTGCCGGCCCTGTCCGAGAAGGACATCGAGGACCTGCGCTTCGCGCTGCGGGTCGGTGCCGACATGATCGCGCTGTCCTTCGTGCGCGACGCCAACGACGTCAAGGACGTCCACCGCGTCATGGACGAGGAGGGCCGCCGCCTCCCGGTCATCGCCAAGGTCGAGAAGCCGCAGGCCGTCGCGAACATGGAGGACGTGGTCCTCGCCTTCGACAGCGTGATGGTGGCCCGTGGCGACCTCGCCGTCGAGTACCCGCTGGAGAAGGTCCCGATGGTGCAGAAGCGCCTCGTGGAGCTGTGCCGGCGCAACGCCAAGCCGGTGATCGTGGCGACCCAGATGATGGAGTCGATGATCACCAACTCGCGTCCGACGCGCGCCGAGGCGAGCGACGTCGCGAACGCGATCCTGGACGGCGCGGACGCGGTCATGCTCTCCGCCGAGTCGAGCGTGGGCGCCTACCCGATCGAGACCGTCAAGACGATGTCGAAGATCGTCGTGGCGGCCGAGGAGGAGCTGCTCTCCAAGGGCCTCCAGCCGCTCGTGCCCGGCAAGAAGCCCCGTACGCAGGGCGGTGCGGTGGCCCGCGCGGCCGCCGAGATCGCCGACTTCCTGGACGCGAAGGCGCTCATCGCCTTCACCGAGTCCGGGGACACCGCCCGCCGGCTCTCCCGCTACCGCACGGCGCAGCCGGTCGTGGCCTTCACGACGAGCGAGGCGTCCCGCAACCAGCTCGCGCTGAGCTGGGGCGTCGAGGCGCACTTCGCCCCGCACGTGGACAACACCGACGACATGGTCGAGCTGGTGGACGCCGAGGTCGTCAAGATGGGCAAGCTGAAGGACGGCGACACCGTGGTGATCACGGCCGGTTCGCCTCCCGGCGTCCCGGGCACGACCAACATGGTGCGCGTGCACCACCTGGGCGGCGGCCGCCGGGACTGACCCCGGGGCACGGCGCACACGAGGAACGGCGAGAGGGGCACCCCGGGCGGGGTGCCCCTCTCGCCGTTCCTCCGTCCTACGGCCGTACGCGTTCGGTCACCCGGCGTCCGTGTCGTAGTAGTTGCGCAGTCCGGGGATGCTGAGGGTTCCGCCGAACTGCGCGGCCTGCACGACCGTCACCTTGGTGAAGAACAGCTCGGGCAGGGTCAGCGGCGGCGGGCTGTCGGGGGTGAAGTCCACCGGGATCAGGCCCAGCAGGTTCCCCTTGAGCCGCTCCGTGTACATCGTGATCTTTCCGTCGCGGATCGTCGACGTGGAGCCGGGAGCGCCCTTGACGTGGCCGGTCTTCCCGTCGGGACCCACGGTCAGCTGGTGCAGGTCCTTGATGTCGAGTCCGGTCGCGGTGAACTTCAGGACGTTCTTGACCGTGCCGCTGGAGGTGCGGACCTTGACGATCCCGTCGTAGCCGAGCCCGTGCAGGCTGAGCTTGGTGGTCTCCAGGCGCCAGGGCTCGTCGGCGACCCTCGGGTAGGACTCGTCCACGTCGGCGTCGGCGAGGGCCTTCGCGTCATGGGTGGGGCAGGGGTAGGGCTCGGTGCCGTCGGGCTCGGGGTCCCCGGCCTCCGGGTCGTCCTCCCCGGCCTTCTCCGCCCGCGGTCCGGCCGCGTTCTTCTCGGCGGCGGAGCGGGCGCCCTCGGCGATGTCCTTCTCGGCGGCCCCGGCCCCGCGGGCGGCGTCGGTGATGTCGTCCTTGAGGGTACGGGGGGCGGTGGTCGCGGAGCCCTTCGCCGTACCGCTCTCGTCGCCCTTGCCGGACTTGGCGGTCTGATCGCCCTTCTCGCCCTCGGCGGCCTTCTCGCCCTTGGCGGCCTGGTCGGCCTTGTCGTCCTCGGCGGTCGGGCCGGCGCTCTCGTCGGTCCCGGCCTTGTCCTGGGCGGCCTTGTCCGCCGCCTCCTTCTCCTCCTGTTCCTTCTTCTCCTTGGGGGTCAGGAGGTCCTTGAGCGCCTTGCCCACGCCCAGCGGGTCGAGCGGGTTCGTCGTCTCGGAGGCCGAGGGCGAGGGGGTCGAGGACGGCTGGGGGGCGGACTTCGTCTCCGGCCCGGCGCTCCGCCCGGAGTCCTGCGCGCCGGTGGGGGCGGAGGCCGCGGAGTCCTCCGGGGCCTTCTCGTCCTCGGGGCTCTTCGGGTCCTTCGTGTCCTTCGGGTCAGCACCGTCCGTGGCCCCGTCGGAGCCGTCGGCGGGCGCGTCCGGGGTGGCCGAGGGCTTCGGCGTACCGCCCGCGTCCGGGCTCGGCGAGGCGGAGGGGGAGGCGGACGCGGAGGCCGAGGGGCTCGGGGTCGCCGAGGGCTCCTCGGTGGCGGGCTCGTCGGAGCGGGTGACGCAGGGGCCGGGGGCGAAGGGCAGCTCCGCCTTGTCGTCGGCGAGGGCGAGCCGGGGCGTGAGGCCGATCCCCACGAACACGGCCGTCGGCATCGCGGCCAGGGCCATCGCCTTGCCGGCGGGTATCTGCAGTTTGGTCAGCAGGGACTTCCTGGGCGCCGCGTGGCGCGGGCCGGTTCTGCCGGGCCGGTCCGGCCCGGAGGCCACCGGTTCCTCATTCCGCACGGTGCCTCCCGCCGTCACCCGACACCTGCGCGAACGGGCGGCCGTCGTCACCGGCGGGCGCGGGCCCGGCGGGGCCGCCACGCTCCGGTCCGGGGAGGGGGTCGCCGCCCGTGGGCGCGGGGCCGCCGGGCGTGCCGGGCGGCGGGCCGGGGGTGCCGCCGGGAGCGGGCGCCGCCAGGCCGGCGGGGGTGACCTCGTCGGACGGGGGCTTCGCGGGCGCCCAGGACAGCGACAGCGCGCCGCCCACCATGGCCAGCAGGAAGCCGAAGAACAGCCCGCCGAGGTTGGAGACGGGGATGGAGATGAGGGCCAGCAGAATCGCCGCGACCCCGGCGAACACCCGGACGATGTGGTGGTACCACATCGTCAGTCCGAGGGTGATCAGCAGGATGCCGATGATCAGCGATCCCGCACCCGCGGTGGTGGCCATCCTGAGGGTGAGCTGCCCGAGCTTGAGGTCGTTGTAGGGCAGGTAGGCGATGGGTATCCCGCCCAGCAGCGTGAGCAGCCCCGCCCAGAACGGGCGAGTGCCGCGCCAGGCGCGGAACCTGAGACGCCAGTGGTGGATTCGGTGGCTCAGCCCTGGGGACTCGGCGCTCATGAAAAACAGCTCCCTGGAACCGGCTGTGCGTGGAAGAAGGAGGGGAGGCGGACGGCCGCCCGGCCGCCTCCCCGGGAGATGAGGCCCGGGAAGGCCGCCGCGGGCTCCTGGCCCGCCGAGGGCGAGGGGCCGCTCAACGGCCCGTCGGCCCGGGGCGGAAGCCCGGGAGCGTCCGCCGGGGGCGGGTGCTCAGTAGCACTCCTTGACGCCCTTGTGCAGCTTCATGCTGAGCCCGCTCAGCTTGAAGGTCCCGGCGGTGGTGGCCCACGCGGTCTGCTTCACGTTCTTCAGCGTGGCCTCGTCGGCCTGCTGCGCGAAACCGTTGGGGTTGACCTGATCCCGGACCTCCGGGCCCTTCTTGGCGGCGCCGGTCGCCACGCCGATGTCGATGTTCCTGAACTCGGCGTCGGCGCTCAGGTCGGCGACGTCGATGTACAGGTTGTCGGCGTGCACCGGAGTGCCCTTGCCACCCGCCTTGAGCTGCAGGGTGATGGTGCCGACCAGCGGGACGTCGGGCGTGACGACCGACTGACACATGTCGGTGATGTCGGCCGACTTGAACGACGAGATGGCCACCGCGTGACCGGACTTGTCGTAGCCCGCGTCGACGCCGCCGTACTGGGCGAAGCCCTTGCCGTTCAGTTCCTTGGCGGACACCTTGAACGACTGGCCCGACACGCTGAACGAAGCGGCGAGCGCGCCCTGTGACAGCGCCACACCGATCGCGGCGGTGGCCGCGATGCTCGGAACCATGACGACGGCGAAACGGCGCCATCTGGTCCCGCCACGAGCGAGAGACTCCATGACTTTCCTCCTTCTCGGACGTACATCTCCGGCCCTGGCCACTGCCGTTCGGCAAGGCGGCCGGGCAGGGATGGGAGAAGCGCTACGTCCTCGGGAAGAAGCACCGGGGACTCGCGGCGCTGCGCGCGCCCGGATCTCCGGCGATCACCCCCGAGCGACAACCACTGGCTGCGGCTTCACGCAACCCGATGGACAGGCCCCGCCGACCGACGGAGACCCCCCTGTCCAGAGACCGGCGCCCGCAGGCTCCGGCCCGCCCGGTGGGGACCCAGAAGCCCCCCGTGGCACCCGGCTGGTTGCCGGGCGGGGGGAATGGACCGAGCGTGGCCGATCGTGGTGCATTCGGAGCGCCCGCACAAGGGGTTCGTTACTGACTAGTAACGCGGAGATGACCGCGACGGGTCCCCTCTCCGCCACCTCCCCACGGACGGTGGCTCCACACAGGGGGGCATAACGGGATATCCGCCCACACATCGCGACGCTTTGTCCGTAGTGACTTACTGCAAGTAACAGCGGCCGCCGATTACCAAGATTTGGTAAAGGGCGGCCGCTGCGTCACCGTGTCGTCAAATCTCCCCGGAACCCGACAGGCCCCGGGCATATGCACCTACCGGGGGCGGCCCGTCAGAAGAGCACCCGGGCCAGGGCGGTACGGGCGGCGGCGACGCGCGGGTCCTCGGCGCCGACGACCTCGAACAGCTCCAGCAGCCGCAGGCGTGCGGCGTCGCGGTCCTCGCCCGCCGTGCGCCGTACGGTCTCCACGATCCGGCCGAAGGCGTCCTCCACGTGACCGCCGGCCAGGTCGAGGTCGGCGGCGGCGAGCTGCGCGGAGACGTCGCCGGGCCGCTCCGCCGCGTCCTTGCGGACCTGCTGCGGGTCCAACTCGGAAACACGTCGCAGCAGTTCGGCCTGGGCGAGACCGAGCTTGGCCTCCGTGTTGGCCGGGTCGTCGGAGAGCACGTTGCGGTACGCCTGCACCGCGCCGGCGAAGTCCCCGGCGTCCAGCGCCTGGACGGCGGCCTCCAGCAGCGCGTCGTAGGGGCCCGCGGGCACCGGCGGGGCCTGACCGGCCTCGTCGGGCTGGGCGGCGTCCGGGTCGACGGCGATGCCGGTGAGCCCGAAGCGCTCCTCGCCGACCTGGATGAGCTGGTCGAGGGTCTGGCGGATCTGCGTCTCCGGGGCGGCGCCCTGGAAGAGCGGCAGCGCCTGGCCGGCGACCACCGCGAAGACGGCCGGGATGCCCTGGATGCCGAACTGCTGCATCAGCATCTGGTTGGCGTCGACATCGACCTTGGCAAGCAGGAAGCGGCCGTTGTACTCCAGCGCGAGCCGCTCCAGGAGCGGGCCGAGCTGCTTGCAGGGCTCGCACCACTCGGCCCAGAAGTCGATGACGACGGGCACCTCGGTGGAGCGCTGGAGGACGTCGCGCTCAAAACCGGCCTCGTCGACGTCGATGACCAGCGAGGACGGGGAGGCCGCTCCCCCGCCGCCGTTGCGCGCGGCTTCCGCCCGCGCCTGTTCCGCCTTCGCCTTGGCCTCTTGGGCCGCCTTCACCGCGGCGAGGTCGACGACTCCGCTCATGGACATGTTCCGTGGCTGCATGAGGCCATCCTCCCCTGTCCTGCGTCGCTGCGGAAAAGTCAGGTGCATATTGCACCCATTGCTGGGGCGACACGCCGTCGGCCGAGGCCGGGCGGCGTGCGGCGGGTACCGCCGTGGTAGTGCGTGGATGCCCGGGGTCCCCACCTCGGGCGCGCGTGGTTGTCGCTCCTTACGCTACGACTCGTAGCGTAACTCCTGAGCGCCCCCTCCGCCCGGTGATCTCGCTCACGCCCCGAAGTCGTACCGGCCGGTATGGTCACGGCATGCAGCGTCGCATCCCCTCTCCGCCGTCCCCTCCCGCCCGGGGCGGGCGGCCTCGAAGCGCCGCCGCCGACGAGGCGATCCTCGCGGCGACCCGCGAGGTGCTGGTCGAGGCGGGCTGGTCGGGGCTGCGGCTGGGCGAGGTGGCCAGCCGCGCCGGGGTGGCGAAGACGACGCTCTACCGGCGCTGGCCGGGCAAGAGCGAGCTGGTCGTGGACGCGGTGGCGGTCCTCTTCGACGAACTGGAGTTGCCCGACTCCGGCTCCCTGGCCTCGGACGTGAGCGCGGTGGTGCTGCAGTTCGCCGCGCTGCTTGAGCGCCCCGAGACGCGGACCTCGCTGATGGCGGTGGTCGCCGAGTCCACCCGGGACGAGGCCCTGCGCCGCCGTATCGGCTCGGCGATCGTGGACCGCCAGAAGCGGCTCGTGGTGGAGGGCAGGGCGCGGGCCCAGGGACGCGGCGAGATCCCGCCCGACGCGGACCCGGTCGCCGCCACCCGCAACACGGATCTGGTCTTCGACGTCATCGCGGGCACCGTCGTGCACCGGGCGCTGGTGAGCGCGCAACCGGTGGACGCGGACTGGGCCGAGCGCCTGGCCCTCCTGCTGGTGACGGGGATCGGCGGGACGGCGTAGGCCCGGGGAACGGCGTGGACCACGGGCGGTGTAGACCACGGGGCAGCGTCGTAGAGGGATGTCGTGGTGGGGCGTCCGGGGGTGGCGCGTTAGCGCGGGGGCAGGCCGTGGCGGGGGCGTCCAGAGGTGGCGCGGTGGCGCGGGAAGAGGCCGTGACGGGGTGCCCGGCGGCGTCGCAGGAGGATGCCCGCGGCCGCCTCGTGGGGGTCGTACCGCGCGCCACGGAGCGGCGCACCGGGGCGCGGACCCGTGGCCGGGGCTTCACAGAGGGACACAGAGGGACAACGCGGCGCCCCCTGGGCGCCGCACCGCGCACCACCACCGCTCCGCTCCGCACCGCACGGCACAGCACGGCGTACCGGAGCGCGGGTGCCGTGACGGCGGCGTCACGGAGGGATGGCGTGGCGGGGCGGCGGAGAGGGCGCGCTCCCGTCAGTCCCGCCCCGTCCTCGGCTCTCGCGGGCCCCGTCCGTCTCGTCGGCGCGCGCCGCCCCGGCCCGGCACCTGGCCGGGACGGTTCACGGAACCAGGCGCACCAGGCGCACCCCCGCGGACCGGGCGCCCCGTCCCTTTCGACGGCGCGGGCGATTTCGACGGCGTGCGCGATCCCCTCCCGGCGGCCGGGACCGTTCACGGCGCCAGGCGCGCCCCGTGGGCCGGGGGGCACTAGGGGACAGGGGCCGGCCCTCGGCTCAGAACCCCGCCGGCTCCGTGTAGGACCCCCACTCCTCGCGCAGGACCCCGCAGATCTCCCCGAGCGTCGCCTCGGCGCGGGCCGCGTCGAGCATCGGGGAGATCATGTTGGAGCCGTCCCGGGCGGCGGCCAGCATCGCGTCGAGGGCGGCGCGCACGGCGCTCTCGTCGCGCGCGGAGCGGCGCTCGGCCAGGGCGGCGACCTGATCGCGCTCGACCTCGTGGCTGACCCGCAGGATCTCCAGGTCGCCGGTGACGGAGCCCTCGGCGACGTTGACGCCGACGACGCGCTTGTCCCCCTTCTCGACGGACCGCTGGTAGCGGAAGGCGGACTCGGCGATCTCCCCGGTGAACCAGCCGTCCTCGATGCCGCGCAGGATGCCGGAGGTCATCGGGCCGACGGGGTGGCGCCCCTCGGGGTGGGCGAGGGCCCCCTTCTCCTTGATCCGGTCGAAGATCTTCTCGGCCTCGGCCTCGATCCGGTCGGTGAGCTGCTCGATGTACCAGGAGCCGCCGAGCGGGTCCGCGACGTTGCCGACTCCGGTCTCCTCCATGAGGACCTGCTGGGTGCGCAGGGCGATCTCCGCGGCCCGCTCGCTGGGCAGCGCGAGTGTCTCGTCGAGCGCGTTGGTGTGCAGCGAGTTGGTGCCGCCGAGCACCGCCGCGAGCGCCTCGACGGCCGTGCGCACGACGTTGTTGTACGGCTGCTGAGCGGTCAGCGAGACCCCGGCCGTCTGGGTGTGGAACCGCAGCCACTGCGCCTTGTCGGTGCGCGCCCCGTACACGTCGCGCAGCCAGCGGGCCCAGATGCGGCGCGCGGCGCGGAACTTGGCGATCTCCTCGAAGAAGTCCACGTGGGCGTCGAAGAAGAAGGACAGCCCCGGGGCGAAGACGTCGACGTCGAGGCCGCGCGAGAGGCCGAGTTCGACGTAGCCGAAGCCGTCGGCGAGGGTGTAGGCGAGTTCCTGCGCGGCCGTGGCCCCGGCCTCGCGGATGTGGTAGCCGGAGACCGACAGCGGCTTGTAGGCGGGGATCTTCTCGGCGCAGTGCTCCATGAGGTCGCCGATGAGGCGCAGATGGGGCTCGGGCCCGAACAGCCACTCCTTCTGCGCGATGTACTCCTTGAAGATGTCGGTCTGGAGCGTGCCGTTGAGCACGGCCGGGTCGACGCCCTGCCGCTCGGCGGCGACGAGGTACATGCAGAAGACCGGGACGGCGGGGCCCGAGATGGTCATGGAGGTGGTGACCTCGCCGAGCGGGATGCCCTGGAACAGGACCTCCATGTCGGCGGCCGAGTCGATCGCGACACCGCAGTGCCCGACCTCGCCGAGGGCGCGCGGGTCGTCGGAGTCGCGGCCCATGAGGGTCGGCATGTCGAAGGCGACCGAGAGCCCGCCGCCACCGGCCGCGAGGATCATCTTGTAACGCTCGTTCGTCTGGAGCGCGTTGCCGAAGCCCGCGAACTGGCGGATGGTCCAGGCCCGGCCCCGGTAGCCCGTCGCGTGCAGGCCCCGGGTGAAGGGGAACTCGCCGGGCCAGCCGATCCGGTCGAAACCCTCGTAGACGTCGCCGGGACGGGGCCCGTAGACGGGCTCGACCGGATCGCCGGAGAGCGTGCTGAAGTCGGCCTCGCGCTTGCGGGCCGCGTCGTACCGGGTCTGCCAGCGACGGCGGCCCTCTTCGATCGCGTGAGCGTCCATACTCCGAATTTACTAGGACGTCCAAGTAAATGTCGATGGGCACACCGCCGTACGCTCGTACGGCGGTGACGGCGCGGGCGCGGCCCGCCCCGTCCGGCGGAAGCCCCGCCGGGGAGAGGCGCTCAGCCCGTACCCGCGGACCGGGCCCCGCCCAGGGGGCTCAGCCCTTCTTGACGGTGCCGCCGCGACCGGCGGGCGCCGGCCTGGCCGGGGGCACGGTGCCGTTTCGCCGGTCGATCTTCGCCTCCAGCTCGGGCGTGATCCTGCGCTCGACGAAGAAGGCGGCGGTGGGGATGGTCCCGGCGATCAGCACCCACAGCTGCTTGCCGACCGGCCACTTCGCCTTGGAGCCGAGGTCGAAGGCGGCGACGAGGTACACGACGTAGAGCCAGCCGTGCGCGATCGCGACGACCCGGGTGAAACCGGTGGCCCCGTCGATGTCCAGGAGGTACTTGGCGATGACACCGATCGTCAGCAGAACCAGCAGCACACCGGTGACGTACGCCATCACCCGGTAGCGGGTCAGCACGCTCTTTTTCATGGAGCCGAGCCTAACCGGGCGGATCGGGCGATCTACGCGGGGGTGGCGCCACTTCGGGCCCGTGCGGGGGCGGTCCGGCGCCTCTGTCACCAGGGCCGGGAGCGGGCTCCCGGAACGGGGCTCACTCCTCGAAGTCGCCCGCCGCGACCCGCAGCGGGCGGAGTGTGGCGAAGATCTCGGCGCACTCCTCCGCGTCGTAGACCCCGAGCCCGAAGTCCATCGCCATGAGGTCCCGCGAGGCCGCCTCGACGACCTCGCGCCCCTTGTCGGTGATGGACGCGAGGGTGCCGCGGCCGTCGTTGGGGTTGGGCCGCCTGGCGACGAGCCCGGAGCGCGCGAGCCGGTCCACGGTGTTGGTCACCGAGGTGGGGTGCACCATGAGCCGCTCACCGATCTTGGACATCGGCAGTTCGCCCGCCTTGGAGAAGGTCAGCAGTACGAGCGCCTCGTAGCGGGCGAAGGTCAGTCCGTACGGCTTGACGACGGCGTCGACCTCGGCGAGCAGGATCTGCTGGGCCCGCATGATCGAGGTGATCGCGGCCATCGAGGGCACGTGGCCCCAACGCTGTCGCCACGACTCGTCGGCGCGGGCGATGGGGTCGAAGGCAAGGCTGAGCGGCTTCGGCACGCCTGCACCCTACCGGCCGGTCACATGCCGGTCCGCCCCGTCTCGCCTTTCGGTCGCGGGCCCGGTGGCCGTGCGCCCTTCGCCCGGGTACGGGTGCGGTGGACGTCCAGGGCGAGCAGCGCGCAGCACACGGTGCCCAGGAGCCCGGCGCCCGCGACCGCGGCCCGCGCCGAGAACAGTTCGGCCACCGCTCCGGCCAGGGCCATTCCGAGGCCCTGGAGGGTCATGAGTCCGGCCGTCTGGAGCGTCATGGCCCGGCCCCGCAGCTCCTTTGGCACGGCGTCGACGAACCAGCGGTCCACTCCGAGGGTGTACGCCGATCCGGCCCCGGTCGCGACGAGGACGAACAGGGACGTCACGCGGCCGGGCCCGGCCGCGTACACGACGAGCGGCAGCAGGGTCAGGGCGGCGAGCGGCAGGGCGATCCGGGCCCGGGAGGCGGGGGACAGCAGGGTGCCGGCGAGCAGTTCCCCGGCGATGGTGCCGATGGCCATGGCGCACATCAGCAGGCCCAGGCCCGTGCTGCCGACACCGATCTGCGCGGCGTACGGGGCGGCGAGCGCCTCGGGCGCGACGCTGAAGAACGGCGGCACCCAGAACAGCAGGAGCAGCCCCCGGGTGGGGCGGTGCGCCAGGACGCGGCGGGCCCCGCCCAGCGAGTCGCGCAGCAGGGAGGTCCGTTCCCCGCGCGCCGCGGTGCGGGCGGGGCGGCGCCGCGTGCCCAGGCGCAGCAGGGTCGCCGAGAGCAGGAAGGTGGTGACCGTGACGAGCAGCGCGCCACGCGGGCCGGCCACGGTGAGCAGCACTCCCCCGGCGCCGAAGCCGGTCAGTACGGCGCTCTGCGAGACCATGCGCAGCAGGGAGCGGCCGAGGACGAACAGTTCCCCCTCGCCGAGGATGTCGGCGAGCGTCGCCATCCGGGTCCCGGCGAAGACCGGGGCGACCGCGGCGAGGACGACCCGCAGGAACAGCAGCCCGGCCACCGGCGTCGCGGGCAGGGCCATGACGGCGGCGCAGGCCGCGCACAGCAGGTCGCACAGGACCAGGACGCGGCGGGGCGGGTGGCGGTCGGCGATGCCCGCGAGCAGCGTCCCGCCGAAGAGGTACGGCAGGAAGCCGAGCGCGAAGGTGAGGGCGCTCAGGAACGGCGAACCGGTGAGGCCGTAGACGAGGACGGACAGCGCGACCTCGCTGACGACGACGCCGAGCAGCGACAGGAGGTGGGCGGCGAGGACGGGGCGGAACTCGGCGGTCCGGAGCAGGTCCGTCCAGCCGGGGGCGCGGGCACGGGGCGCTTCCGCCCCCGGCCCGGCTTCCTGAGCGGTGGTCATGACAGGAGCGTGCGGTCCGGCGCACGCGCACCGTAGAGTTTCGGCTCCAGCCGAATCGGCGGGGGCTGTCGGCGGGGGCGCTACGGGCGGGACGGCGCGTCCCGGTGCCGGCGACGGCGCTGTCCACCGCCCCGGTGACGGCGATGCCGGACGTCCCGCTGACGGCGACTCCGGACGTCCCGCTGACGGCGACGGCGGACGTCCCGGTGACGGCGATGTCCGACGCCGTGCGCCGCGTCGTGTATCGCGTGGCACTCCCGAGGAGGGGCGCATGACCTGTCGGCTGCTGTTCGGCGAGGAGGACCTGTTGCGCTGCCGGTTCGCGGTGTCCCCGCTGTGGGAGACGGCGGAGGCGGTGCGCACGCTGCGGCGGCCCGACCGTTTCCCGTACCACCCGGACCGGCTGGAGCGGATGCGTGCGGCCGTCGAGGGCCTGGACCTGGAGCCGCTGTGGCTGCTCATGCCGCGCCGCGGCTTCTCCCCCGACTTCTGGTCGCTGGCGCCGTCGGGCCCCTCGGTGACGATCGGGGAGGAACTGGCGCGGGTGCGGGCGACGGACCCGGAGACGGCGCGGCGGGACCTGGAACAGGCTCTGGCCTCGGTGCCCGGGGCGGCCCGTGGTGCGGCGGGCCGCGCCCTGCTGGCCGATCCTGCGCGGGCGGTCTCGACACTGGCGGACCTGCTGGAGCGGGCCTGGCACGCCTTGGTCGCCCCGGAGTGGCCCCGGCTGCGGGCGCTCCTGGACGCGGACGTCGCGCACCACGCGCGCCGGCTCGCGGAGGTGGGCTTCGGCGGGCTGCTGTCCGAGCTGGACACCCGGCTGTCCTGGCACGAGGGCGTCCTGACGGTGCACGGGCTCGGCGACCACGAACGGGTGCTCGGCGGCATGGGCCTCGTGCTGATGCCGAGCGTGTTCGCGTGGCCGGACGTGGTGAGCGGTCTGGAGGCGCCCTGGCAGCCCGTCGTGGTGTATCCGGCGCGCGGGATCGGCGCTCTGTGGGAGGAGACGGCGCGGCGCCCCGGGCGCGCCCTGACCGGGGTGCTCGGCCGGGGCCGGGCCTCGGTCCTCGTGGCGCTCGGCGCCCCGTCGACCACGAGTTCCCTGGCCCGGCGGCTGGGCCTCGCCCCGTCCTCGGTGTCGGCGCACCTGACCTCGCTGAGCGCGGCCGGGCTGCTCGCCCCGCGCCGGTACGGCCGTGAGGTCCTGTACCGGCGTACGGCGCTGGGCACGGCCCTCGCAAAGGGCGACACCGGCGAGGGCTGAGGCCGGGCGAGGGACCCGGCCCCGGCTGTGGGGCTACTTGGCGGCGTACGGCTCCTTGCGGGCCGTACGGCGCAGCCGGTGGCGGACGGCGCGCTGCGCCACGGGACCTAGGTCGTCCACGGCGGTCGCGAGGACGGCGAGGTGCGCGAGGGCGTCGAGGGCCCGGCCCGCCCCCTCCTCGTCGACCCCTTCGTACAGCTCCATGCCGACGAACGAGGCGGCGACGGCGCGCGCGAGGCCCGGCGGGTCGGTGAACTCCCCGAGCGGGGAGGCGGCCAGGACCCGGCGCAGTACCTTCTCCAGTTCCTCCGTCCACAGGGCGAGCCCGGCGGCGGTGGCGGGGCGCAGGCGCGGCTGGGTCTGGGCGGCGGCGAGGAGCTGGCCGAGGACGGCGACGTGTCCGGCGGCGCGTTCGCGGGCGTGCATGGCGCGCCCGAAGTCGAGGAGCCCGCCGAGGGTCGTGACGGCGGCGAGCCCTTCGCGGTAGTCGGCGAGCTGGCGTTCGGTGCCGTAGCGGCAGGCGGCGGCGAGGAGTTCGTCGACGGAGCCGAAGTGGTAGAAGACGAGCGCCTGGTTGACGCCGGCCGCCGCGGCGACGGTGCGCGCGGAGGTCTTCGCGAGTCCCTGCTCGGTGAGCGTGCGCAGGGCGCCGTCGAGAAGCTTGCGCTGCGTCTCGGAGAGCGGAGGCGCGGGGGTCGCCGGGGGCGGGGAAGGTGCGGCGGACCCGGGCGCACCGGCGCCCGCTTCCCCGGCCTCGCCGGACTCGTCGGGCTCGGCCGGGGCCGGGTCCTGGGGGGTGCTCACAGGCGGGCCTCCTCGCGGACGGGGCGCAGTCCGGGCCGGACGCCGAGGGTGCGTACGTCGTCGTAGGTCGTCGTGAAGGAGCCCTCGTAGCCGAAGAGGGGGCCGAAGCGGCGGTTGACGACGCGCACGCGGACGCGGAAGCGGCCGGTGCGCTCGTCGAAGGACTCGCGGACCTCGGCGTCCGCCCCGATCAGCTCGGGGACGCGGACGTCCACGGGGCCCTCGCGGAGGCGGTGGAGGCCGGAGCGGATCAGCAGGGAGCCGTCGGGCCCGGCGGACAGGTGGAGTTCGCTCGCGAGGTGCTGGTGGGTACCGAGGTAGTCGACGAGCCGGTCGCCCTCGGGGGCGAGCACCATCTGCGCGTCGAAGCGGTGCGGACGGGGCACGCCGGAGCGGTGGGGGAAGGCGAAGGTGCGCACGAAGCTCACCGTCTCACGTCCGAAGCGGTCGAGGTACGGCACGTTCTCGATGGTGAAGGGCACCGAGCGGCCCGCCCGGGGCACGAGGATGTGGCGCGTCGCACCGAGCAGGAGGAAGGGCCGGACGAAACCGGGACCGTGCCAGACGCGGTCCATGACGCCGCGCCCGGTGCACGCGAGGCCGCTGTCCAGTCCCGTGGAGAAGCGCCGGCGCAGTTCGGGGTGCAGCCGGGCGAAGGCCGCCTCGCCGAGCACGGTGCGGAAGATCGAGGCGGGTCCGGTCGCGGCGTTCACGGGTACTCCTGGGTCGGCGGTCCTCACGGGCGTTCTGCTGTGTCGGTGCTCACGGGCGTACCTGAGTCGGTCAGCGCTGTTCGCGGGCACGCTGTGGCCGGCCGGGCTCACAGGCACGCAGCGGCCGGCCGGGCTCCCAGGCACGCAGCGGCCGGCCGGGCTCACACGCGTCTTCGCCGCGCCGGCGCCGGTCACGGGCGGCCCCGCGTCAGTGGCGTTCACGGGCGCTTCAGGGAGGCGAGCAGTCGGGGGGCGCGTACGCGTAGGGGCGGGGTGCGCAGGCAGCGGCCGGCCGAGGGGGTGCCGGGCAGCGGCGGGACCAGGAGGACGAGCGCGGCGAGCACCAGTCCGCTCGCTACCGTCAGCAGGACCGAGCCGAGCCCGAGCCAGGGCCCGAGCAGCGCGACGACCGGCACGGCGGGACCCGCGAGCAGGACGAGCACCGCCGCGAGCCCGAGCAGCGCGAGCCGTACGGCGCCCTCGGCGAGCGCGCGCCCCAGGGAGCGGCGGGGGCTCACGCCCCGCTCCAGCCAGAGCCGGAGCCGGTCGAAGGACCAGGCGGTGGCCCAGCCCATGGCGGGGCGCAGGAAGAGCCGGTCCAGGAGGGTGCCGACGCGGCCCCAGCGGGTCCGGTACTGGTAGCCGGTGAGGAAGCGCACCTCCGCCCCGTCCGGTACGTAGCGCCAGTAGCCGCTGCCCTCGGCGAGCAGGACGAGCGGGTGGGCGCACACGAAGCGCAGCGCCGAGGTGCGTTCCCCGTCGGCGCGCAGCCGGTCACCGGCGGACACGCCGGTGCCGGAGACGGTGAGGAAGGGCAGGACGCGGGTCGCGTAGCGGAAGCGAGTCGCTGAGACGACCGCCGGTGCTGTGCGCGAGGACGCCGGCCCCGGTGCCCCGTCGGGTCCCGCGCCCGCCCCGTCCCCGGACCCCTCGGCGCTCTCCCGCGCGCCGCTCGCGGCGGCGGCCGCCTCCTCGGCCCCGGCCCCCGGTTCGGGCAGTGGGGTGATCTCGGAGAACCGGAGGTCCCAGCGCTGATGCTGCGCCGGGTCCTGGGTGAGCGCCCACAGGCTTTCCATGTCGGTACGCACCGACGTCTCCACGTAGATCCTGCTGACGCTCGCCCGAGCCGTTCTCATGACGCGTCCCCCTGCTCGAAGAGGGGCCTTTTGAGCGAGTGCTCAACGCCCCGTTGCGGCGAAGATAGCAGCGGTTTGAGCGATCGCTCAAGACCTCTTTGAGCAGCCGCTCAAAATCGTTCACGGGGCAGCCGGCCCGGACACCCGCGCGGAGCACGTGCCAGGCCCCGCGCGCGGGCACACGAGAGCCCCCGCCCACCGCGCCGACGGGGCGCGGGAGCGGGGGCTCTCGACGGGTACTCCGGTACTTCGAGTGCGTTTGCGGAAGTCGGACGCGCGTTGCGCGAAGGCCGTCCCGGGGGGGCCGTCCCGGGGGCGCGGGGGTGTCAGCCCTGTTCGCCCGCCGGGTCCGGACCGGCGCCCTGGTCCGCGTCGGCGGCCAGATAGCGCTCGACGGTCTCCACCTTGGCGGTGAGCCCGTCGGTGACGCCCCGGCGGATATCGGCCTTCAGGACGAGGGACACCCGGAAGGAGCGGGCCTCGACGGCGGCGGTCGCCCGCTTGACGACGTCCATGACCTCGTCCCACTCGCCCTCGACGCTGGTGAACATCGCGTCGGTGCGGTGCGGGAGGCCGGACTCGCGCACGACGCGTACGGCCTCGGCGACGTACTCGCCGACGTCCTCGCCGACGCCGAGCGGGGAGACGGAGAAGGCGACGATCACGCGTTCACGATCCCCTCGCGGCGGGCGCGGGAGGCGATGACCGCATCCTCGGCCTCGCCCTTCAGCTTGCGCTCGGCGAAGAAGCCGCCGGTGGGCAGCACGGAGAGCACGAAGTAGAGGACGCCCCGGCCCAGCGGCCACTTGGCGCGGTTCCACGCGTCGAGCCAGAAGAGGACGTACAGGATGAACAGCACGCCGTGGACCATGCCCATGACGGGGACGGCGTTGAAGTCCGTCGTGCGCTTGAGCACGGAGCAGACGATCAGGAGGAGGAAGGAGACCGCCTCGGGTGCCGAGACCAGGCGGAGGCGACGGAGGGCGGAGGCTGTCTTGATGTCCACGGGCGCGGACCCTTCGGCTCGGGAAAGCGGATGGCGGGGCGGGATGGGGCGGGACGGGGCAGGCGATCTTGTGAACGCGCGCACAAGCTCGGGCCCATTCTGTCAGCCGCCGCGCGCACCCCCGAATCAGGGTCCCCGGCGACGCGCCACGGGGCGTGTTCTCCGTACGGCCTGCCGGCCCCGCCCCCGGCCCGATACCTTCGGTACGTGGCTCAGTTCCGACTCCAAGGCAGCAAGGTGCTCGCCGTCGACCTGTCCGGCGATGCCGTGAAGGCGAAGAACGGCTCGATGGTCGCGTACGACGGCCGGATGGCGTTCAAGAAGATGACGGGCGGTGGTGACGGTCTGCGCGGGATGGTCACGCGCCGGCTGACGGGAGAGCAGATGGAGGTGATGGAGGTACGGGGAGAGGGCACGTGCTGGTTCGCGGACCGGGCGAGCGAGATCAATCTGGTGTCGCTGCGCGGCGAGAAGCTGTACGTCGAGTCCAGCAACCTCCTGTGCACCGACGCGGGACTGCGCACGGGCACGACGTTCACCGGGCTGCGCGGGGCGAGCCAGGGCAACGGCCTGTTCACGACGACGGTGGAGGGCAGCGGACAGGCCGCCCTGCTGTCCGACGGGCCGGCGGTCGTCCTGCGGGTGAGCGCGCGCTACCCCCTCCAGGTCGACCCCGGGGCGTACATCGCGCACCAGGGCGAGCTGCGGCAGCAGTTCCAGTCGGGGGTGTCCTTCCGCACCTTCATGGGCGAGGGCGGCGGGGAGGCGTTCCAGATCCGCTTCGAGGGCGAGGGCCTGGTCTACGTCCAGCCCAGCGAGCGCAACACGATCGGAGGCGATGTCTGATGCCCTTCCGCGAGATCAACTCCCGGATGGTCGAGGCCAGGATCACTCCCGGGCAGCGGATGTACAGCCAGCGCGGCGCGATGCTCGCCTACCGGGGCGAGGTCGGCTTCACGCCGAACATCCAGGGCGGCCAGGGCGGCGTCATGTCGATGATCGGCCGGCGGGTGGCGGGCGAGGCGACTCCGCTGATGACGGTCGAGGGCGAGGGCACGGTGCTGTTCGGCCACGGCGGTCATCACGTGCAGGTCATCGGCCTGGAGGGCGACACCCTGTACGTCGAGGCGGACCGGCTGCTGGCCTTCGACGGCTCCCTGGAGCAGGGAACCATGTTCCTCGGCGCCCAGGGCGGGGTCATGGGCCTGGTGCGCGGCCAGGTCACCGGCCAGGGCCTGTTCACCACGACACTCAAGGGCCACGGCGCGGTCGCGGTGATGGCCCACGGCGGGGTGATCGAGGTGCCGATCACCCCGGGGCGCCCCGTGCACGTCGACCCGCAGGCGTACGTCGCGCACCACGGCGACGTACGCAACAAACTGTCCACGGCCCTGGGCTGGCGCGACATGGTGGGACGCGGATCGGGAGAGGCGTTCCAGCTGGAGCTGTCCGGCACCGGAGCGGTGTTCGTCCAGGCGTCGGAGGAGAAGCTGTGAGTGTCGCGATGCCCGGCGGGCCGACGGTCTTCGATCCGGCGACGCTGCCCGCCGACGACAACGTGAACCCGTACACCTTCTGCGTGGAGCTGACCGGCGGCCAGTGGTTCCTGCAGAAGGGCAAGATGATCGCCTACTACGGGCGGATCGACTTCGAGGGGATCGGCCACGGGCGCTTCGACCGGCTGCTGCGCACGAGCTTCCACTCCCCGCTGCACGCGAGCGACTGGGTGGTGGCCCAGGGGCAGGGCAAGATGCTGCTCGCCGACCGCGCCTTCGACGTGAACTCCTTCGACCTCCAGGACGGCAACCTGACCGTCCGCTCGGGCAACCTGCTCGCCTACGAGCCCTCGCTGGCGCTCAAGCAGTCGATCGTGCCGGGCTTCCTCACCCTGATCGGGACCGGGAAGTTCGTGGCGGCCTCCAACGGGCCGGTGGTCTTCATGGAACCGCCGCTGCGGGTGGACCCGCAGGCGCTCGTGGGCTGGGCGGACTGCCCCTCCCCCTGCCACCACTACGACCACCAGTACATGAGCGGCTTCCTGGGCGGGGTGCGGGCGCTGACCGGGCTCGGCGGGGCCTCGGGCGAGGAGCACCAGTTCGAGTTCGTCGGCGCGGGCACGGTCCTGCTCCAGTCCTCGGAGCAGCTGATGCCCGAGCAGAACACGGGCACGGTGCCGGCCGGTCCCGGGGTACCCGGCGGCAGCGGGCACGGCGGTCCGGGAATGCCGGGCCACGGCCCCGGGCAGCCGGGACAGGCGGGGCTGCCCCGTATGCCCGGACAGCTCGGTGACATTCAGCGACGCTTCGGGCTCTGAGCGGGTCGGCCGCCCAGGTGTCCGCGGCGGTCGCGTCCAGCGGTTACGCTGCGGTGGCCGGGCACCGGACGGCCGGGCACGGTCACCTTGCGTGTCCACTCGGGCACGGTGAGGGATTGTTGGATATTCAACATCTTAGGTAGAATGCCTTCATGGAGACCGAGACGGCCACACGCTGGCTCAGCGACGCGGAGCAGTGCGCCTGGCGCACCCACCTGGAAGTGAACAGGCTGCTCACGTACCAACTGGAGAAGGACCTCCAGCCGTTCGGGCTGACCATCAACGACTACGAGATCCTGGTCAACCTCTCGGAGGCCGGGGAACACCGGGTGCGGATGAGCGATCTCGCCGCCGCGACCCTCCAGTCCAAGAGCCGGCTCTCGCACCAGATCACGCGGATGGAGAAGGCCGGTCTGGTGCGCAGGGAGAACTGCGAGTCGGACCGGCGCGGACTGTTCGCCGTGCTCACCGGTCCGGGCCTGGAGACGATGCGGAAGGTCGCGCCGCACCACGTGGACTCGGTGCGGCGCAACTTCATCGATCAGCTCAGCCCCGAGGAACTCGGCACACTGCGCGAGTTCCTGGCCCCGATCGCCGCCCGGCTGCGCGAGGAGCGCGCCAAGCGCTGACCGGGCGGGGCCCCGGGGGCCTTCGGCCCGTGGGCGACGGGCCGAAGGCCGGATCAGTAGGGGCGGTCACCGGCCACGGCCACGCGTTCGGCGATCCGGCGGTAGGGGGCGTAGTCGCCCACGGCGTAGTGCTGGGTGGCCCGGTTGTCCCAGAAGGCGATGTCCCCGGCCCGCCAGTGGAAGCGCACCTGATACTCGGGGACGTGCGCCTGCTGGAAGAGCAGGCGCAGCACGCGGTCGCTCTCGCCCCGCTCCCAGCCCACGATGCGGGTGGTGAACGAGGAGTTCACGAACAACATCCGGCGGCCGGTCTCGGGATGGCGCCGCACCACGGGATGCTCGACCGGCGGGAACTGCTCCTGGAAACCGGCGAGCCGTTCGGCGGGGGTGAACCGTTCGAAGCCCGGCAGGAAGTCGTGCACGGCGCGGGCCCCGTCGAGGCGCAGGCGCAGCTCCTCGGGCAGGTTGTCGTAGGCGGCCGCCATGTCGGCCCACAGCGTGTCCCCGCCGACCGGCGGCACCTCGCGCACCTGGAGGACGGCGCCGAGCGCGGGCCGTTCGCGGAAGGTCACGTCGGTGTGCCACACGTTCTCGAAGCTCGGCACGGCGCCCCGGTCGAAGCGCGCGATCTCGGCCGAGTCCCCGCTCATCACGAGCGGGTTGGTCTCCAGCGGCCCCCAGTGGGAGGCGAAGGCGCGCTGCGCGTCGGAGCTGAGGTGCTGGGCGCGGAAGAACAGCACCTTCCACTCCAGCAGGGCCCGGTTGATCTCCGCGCGCTGGGCGGCGGTGAGCGGGAGGGACAGGTCGAGTCCGTGGATCTCGGCGCCGATGACCCGTCCCAGCGGCCTCAGTTCGAAGAGTTCGTACGGCCGGTCGTCCCAGCCCGCGGGGGTGCGGCGCAGGATGCGGGGGCCTTCGACGATGCTGTCCGCGGGGACGGCGTGTTCCCGCAGCGCGGGCGGTACGGGGGTGGTGGGGGCCAGGGTCATGTGCGTGCTCTCCTCCGGGGCGGGAGGGACCGGGGCGGGGCGCGGGTACGCGCGGCGCGGTGGGTCCGCTCGGGGTGGCGACGTCCGGTCGGGGACGCCGGGTGGAGACGTGGGACCGAGCCGGTCCGTGGCGAATCCGTGGCACGGGATCCGCGGTGAGGGGAAGAGGGGGCGGCGTGCGGACGCACGGCGCGCGGGGCCTCGGCTACTGGAGGCCGGAACATCGAAGGGCCGGGGGCGAACCCACCCGGCCACGACGGCGCAGGAAACTCATCCCGCCGGGAACGCGACCGCCGTGGACGCCGCGACAAGGCGGCGTGCCGGCACGGAGGTTCGGGGGCGTTCCCATGAGAGGCACCGTATCGCAGGCCGCCGCTCAGCGGGAGAGCGGCAGCCGCAGCACGAAGCGGGCGCCCCCTCCGGGCCGCTCCCCCACGGTCAGCGTGCCGCCGTGGCGCAGGGCCAGGTCACGGGCGAGGGCGAGGCCGAGCCCCGCGCCGCCCTCGTCGCGGGCGCGGGCGTCGTCGAGCCGGACGAAACGCTCGAAGATCCGCTCGCGCTGCTCGGGCGGCACCCCGGCGCCGTCGTCGGCCACCGCCAACTCCGCGAACACGTCGCCGCGGTTGAGTTCCACGGACACCTCGGAGCGGGCGTGGCGTTGCGCGTTGTCCAGGAGGTTCCCGAGGACCCGCCGCAACTGGCTGCCCGATCCGAGGACTTCGGCGGCATCGGTGCCCGCGTGGAAGCGCGCCGGGACCCGGTCGTGGGCCCGCTGGTCCAGCTCCGCCGCGACGAGCGAGAGCAGGTCCACCGGCCGGTCCCGTGGGCGTTCCCCGGCGTCGAGGCGGGCGAGCAGCAGGAGGTCCGCGGCGAGTTGCTGGAGGCGCACGGTGTCGGCGACCGCCCCGTCCACGTCGAGCAGCTCCGGATGCGCGGCGCCGACCTCCAGCTGGGTGCGCAGGGAGGCGATGGGGCTGCGCAGTTCGTGCGAGGCGTCCGCGACGAAGCGGCGCTGGCGTTCCACGGAGGACTCCAGGGCGGACAGCGTCTCGTTCGTGGTGCGGGCCAGGGCCGCGATCTCGTCGTGCGTGCCGGGCTCCGGCACCCGTCGGCCGAGGTCCTGGGAGGCGGTGATGGCCGCCATCTCCCGCCGGATGCCCTCGACGGGGCGCAGCGCCCGCCGCGTCACGAGCCAGGTCACGGCGGCGACCACGGCGAGCAGCACCGGCAGCCCGATGAGCATGACGGTCGAGGCCGTCCCGACGGCGCCCTCCTCGGTGTCCAGCGGGGCCCCGGCGTACACCGTGACGCTGTCCCCGTCACCCCCGCCCCGTTCGGCCTCGACGCCCGCCCAGCGGTAGGCCGCCCGGTGGCCGTCGATGGTGGCGGAGCCGGTGCTGAGCGCGGCCTCGTCGCCGACGCCGCCGTCGTCCCCGGCGTCCGGGGCGTCCCTGGAGGAGTCCTCCTGCTTCTTCTCCGGGACGGCGCGTACGCCGGCGACCCCCGTACCGCTGACGGCCTCCAAATCCTCACTGACGGCGAGGACGCGGTCGTCCTCGTCCACGATCTGCACCGGTTCGTCGTCGTCGTCGGGCAGGTCGATCCGCGCGAAGGGCCGGCCCGAGGCGACGACCGAGGCGATACGGCGCGCCCGCGCCTCCGCGTCGGAGGACGCCTGCCCGAGGAGGTTCGCGTGCAGGGACTGCAGGACGGCGACGCCGGCGGCGACCAGGACGACGGCCACGACGAGCGTCGCGCCCAGCGTCGCACGGGCCCGTACGGAGCCGAAGAGGCGTCTCATCGCCCCGTCTCCAGCCGGTAGCCGGCCCCGCGCACGGTGCGGATGAGGTCCGCGCCGAGCTTGCGGCGCAGGGTGCTGACGTAGACCTCGACGATGTTCGGGTCGCCCTCGTAGGCGAAGTCCCACACGTGCTCCAGGATCTCCGCCTTGGACACGATCTGCCCGGGGCGCACGACGAGCTGTTCGAGCACGGCGAACTCCTTGGTCGTCAGGGCGGCCTCGTCCTGGCCGACCCACACCCGCCGCGCGGCGGTGTCCACCTTGAGCGGGCCGAGCACGTGCACCGGGCTGGGCGCGCCCGACCGGCGGCGCAGCAGCGCCTTGACGCGCGCGACGAGCACGACGTACGAGAAGGGCTTGGTCAGGTAGTCGTCGGCGCCGGTGTCGAGCCCCTCGGCCTCGTCGTACTCGCCGTCCTTCGCGGTGAGCATCAGGATCGGCACGTCGTGGCCCGCGGCCCGGAGCGTGGCGCAGATCCGGTAGCCGTTCGTGCCGGGCAGCATGATGTCGAGGATCAGCAGGTCGTAGCCGCCCTCGGAGGCGCGGAACAGCCCCTCCCGGCCGTCGTGGACGACGTCCACGGCGTACCCCTCGGCCGTCAGGCCCCTGGCGAGCGACACGGCGAGCCGCTTCTCGTCCTCCACGATCAACAGGCGCATGCGCCCAGCCTCGCAAACCGGAGCTGAAGCTGTCTTCAGGCTCCTTCAGGACCGCTTCAGGCGTGGCGGGCAACAGTGAGGAGGTCAGCAAGAAGAACCACTCGGGGAGGTTCCCTCATGAAGCGCAACATCGTCATCGCCACCGTCACCGCCGGTGTCCTGCTCGCCGGGGGCGGGGTCGCCGCCGCGACGCTCGGCTCGGACTCCGGCGGGACGGGCGGCGGGACACCCGGCGGGACGGCCGCGCGGACCGCCGGGCAGGACGAGCACTCGGACGCGGCGGAGCACCGCGCGGAGGCGAGGGCCGCGAAGCGGCTGAGCGCGCCGCAGGCGATCGGGGCGGCACTGGACCGGGTCCCCGGACGGGCGACCTCGGCCGAGCTGGACGACGACGACCGGCGCGGCGCTCTCGTGTGGGAGGTCGACGTCCTCGACCGGCACGGCGTCGCGTACCACGTGGACGTCGACCCGGCCACCGGCAAGGCGCTGACCGCCCACCGCGACCGCGACGACGACGCGGCCGCCGACGCGAAGGAGGACGGCCGGGCCCTGGCGGGCACGACGACCTCCGCCTCGGAGGCGGCCCGTGCCGCGGCGGACAAGGGCCGCGTGGTCTCGGTGGACCTGGACGACGACGGCGGGGCGCACTGGAGCGTCGAGGTCTCCGACGGGCACGGGACGGAGTGGTCCGTGCCCCTGGACGGCCTGCGGGTCACGCCCGACCGCTCCGACGACTGACGGGGCCGCTGTCCCGCCGGCGCCGCCCCTGGGCGACGGGGGCGGCGGGCTCTCCCGCGGCTTCGCCCGCGCGCTCGAAGGCCGGGCCGGTCCGGTCCCGCGCGCTCGAAGGCCGGGCCGGTCCGGTCCCGCGCGCTCGAAGGCCGGGCCGGTCCGGTCCGCCCGCGCGCCCGAAGGCCGGGCCCCCGCCTGCCACCCGGGGCCGGTCCGCCGGGACGCGTCGGACGGGCCCGCCGGCCGGACGGGCGGCGCCGTGCGCGGCGCGCCCGGCGGTGGTGAAGGCCCGCCGGGCGCCCGCGGGTCACAGACGGGACAGCACGTCGTCCGCCGCCTGGTACGGCGACAGCTCCCCCTCCACCACCCGGGCGGCGAGCGCGGCGACCCGGTGGTCCCCCCGGACGTCGAGCATGCGTGCGCGCAGCGCCGTCACGGCGATCGTCTCGATCTCGTGGGCGGCGCGCGCCACCCGGCGGTCCGCGAGGACGCCGTGTTCGTCCATCCAGGCCCGGTGCTTCTCCAGGGCGGCGACGACCTCGTCGACGCCCTCGCCGCGCGCGGCGACGGTCTTGACGATCGGGGGGCGCCAGTCGCCCGGTTCGCGGGCCTCACCGAGGCCGAGCATGTGGTTGAGTTCGCGCGCCGTGGCGTCCGCCCCGTCCCGGTCGGCCTTGTTGACCACGTAGACGTCGCCGATCTCCAGGATGCCCGCCTTCGCGGCCTGGATGCCGTCGCCCATCCCGGGGGCGAGCAGGACGACGGAGGTGTCGGCCTGGGAGGCGATGTCGACCTCGGACTGGCCGACGCCGACGGTCTCCACGAGGACGACGTCGCAGCCCGCCGCGTCGAGCACCCGGATCGCCTGCGGGGCGGCCCAGGCGAGGCCGCCGAGGTGGCCGCGGGTGGCCATGGAACGGATGTAGACGCCGGGGTCGGAGGCGTGTTCGGCCATCCGGACCCGGTCGCCGAGCAGCGCCCCGCCGGAGAAGGGCGAGGAGGGGTCGACGGCCAGCACCCCGACGCGTTTGCCGGTCCTGCGGTACGCGGAGACCAGCGCCGAGGTCGAGGTGGACTTGCCGACGCCGGGCGAGCCGGTGATCCCGACGACGTAGGCCCGGCCGGTGAAGGGGGCGAGCGCGGCCATGACCTCCCGCAGTTGCGGTGAGGCGCCCTCGACGAGCGAGATGAGCCGGGCCACGGCCCGGGGGCGGCCCTCGCGGGCCTGTTCCACCAGCGAGGAGACGTCCTGCATCACAGCTCACAGCTCCGTTCGGTCAGTGCGACGGCGGGGGGTGGGGCGGGTCCCGCCCTTACGGCGCGGCCCGGGAAGGGCGCGGCGGGGGCGGGACCCCGAGCGCTCAGGCGCCCTTCGGCACCCGCACGATCAGCGCGTCGCCCTGTCCGCCGCCCCCGCACAGGGCGGCCGCGCCGACGCCGCCCCCGCGCCGCCTCAGTTCCAGCGCGAGGTGCAGCACGATACGGGCCCCGGACATGCCGATGGGGTGACCGAGGGCGATCGCGCCGCCGTTCACGTTGACCTTCTCCGCATCGAGCCCGAGGTCGGCCGTCGACTGGACGGCCACGGCGGCGAACGCCTCGTTGATCTCCACGAGGTCGAGGTCCCCGACGCCGATGCCCTCCTTGGCCAGCGCGTGCGCGATCGCGTTCGAGGGCTGCGACTGGAGGGAGTTGTCGGGGCCCGCGACGTTGCCGTGCGCGCCGATCTCGGCGATCCACTCCAGGCCCAGCTCCTCGGCCTTCGCGCGGCTCATGACGACGACGGCGGCGGCCCCGTCGGAGATCTGCGAGGAGGTGCCCGCGGTGATCGTGCCGTCCTCGGCGAAGGCCGGGCGCAGCTTGCCGAGGGTCTCGGTGGTGGTGTCGGGGCGGATGCCCTCGTCCTCGGTGACGACGACCGGTTCGCCCTTGCGCTGGGGGACCTCGACCGGGGTGATCTCCGCCTCGAAGACGCCGTCCTTCCGGGCGGCGGCGGCCCGCTGGTGGCTGAGCGCGGCGAACGCGTCCTGCGGGGCGCGCCCGATGCCGAGCCGGGTGTTGTGCTTCTCGGTGGAGGCGCCCATCGCGATGTTCTCGAAGGAGTCGGTGAGCCCGTCGTGGGCCATCGAGTCGAGCATCTCGATCGCGCCGTACTTGTAGCCCTCGCGGGACTTCGGCAGCAGGTGCGGGGCGTTGGTCATGGACTCCTGGCCGCCGGCCACCACGATGTCGAACTCGCCGGCCCTGATCAGCTGGTCGGCGAGGGCGATCGCGTCGAGGCCGGAGAGGCACACCTTGTTGACGGTGAGCGCCGGCACGTTCATCGGGATGCCGGCCTTCACGGCGGCCTGGCGTGCGGGGATCTGCCCGGTCCCCGCCTGCAGCACCTGTCCCATGATCACGTACTGGACCTGATCCCCGGTGATCCCGGAGCGCTCCAGCGCGGCCTTGATCGCGAAGCCGCCGAGATCGGCCCCGGAGAAGCTCTTGAGCGAACCGAGCAGCCGCCCCATGGGCGTACGCGCCCCGGCGACGATCACCGACGTACCGCCGGGCGTTCCAGCTGTTCCAGCCATGAGGCACAGCCCCTTGAGATGAGAGTGAACGAGGGTTTACCTCAATGTACTGACGAGTACCGGGCCGGGTCATCGGGCCGTCGGTGTGATCGCGCGCACGTTGCGTAATCACCCCGTCTACCGCTGCACTGGGGGCATGCTGACACGTATCGACCACATCGGTATCGCCTGTTTCGACCTCGACCGCACCGTCGAGTTCTACCGGGCGACGTACGGGTTCGAGGTGTTCCACACCGAGGTCAACGAGGAGCAGGGCGTGCGTGAGGCCATGCTGAAGATCAACGAGACCTCGGACGGCGGCGCCTCCTACCTCCAGTTGCTGGAACCCGTCAGGGAGGACTCCGCGGTCGGCAAGTGGCTCGCGAAGAACGGGGAGGGCGTGCACCACATCGCCTTCGGGACCGCCGACGTGGACACCGACTCCGAGGAGATCCGCGACAAGGGCGTACGGGTGCTCTACGACGAGCCGCGCACCGGTTCGATGGGCTCCAGGATCACCTTCCTGCACCCCAAGGACTGTCACGGAGTGCTCACGGAACTGGTCACAGCCGCCCCCGTGGCCGCCTCCGGCGCACCCGCTCCGTCTTATGAGGGGACGGAGGACTGACCTCCGGATAGCGGGGCCGGTAGGGTTGGGCTCGACCTACCGGCCGTGCCGGGCGGTCTCGGGCCGGGGTCCGGGTTTCGGGGGGCGAGCGTCAGGGCAGCAGTGCGTGCTCGGCTGTGGATCTGACACCATTCCCCGGGGGCCCCGTCCGGCGGTTGGACGGTGCTCGTTCGGAGAACGACCAGGGTTGGGGCCTCCCCTGCTCGACCGAAGTTGAGAGCTTGGGGAAGGATGGGACCGCGCGGTGCGGGGCTACGAACGCCAGGAGAGCCACCAAGCTGCTGACGACGACCACCTGTCACGGTTCGAAGCCGAGATGAAGCGGCTGAAGACCGAACGGGAGAAGGCCGTCCAGCACGCCGACGACCTCGGCTATCAGGTCGAGGTCTTGCGCGCAAAGCTGCACGAGGCGCGACGTGCCCTCGCGACCCGTCCCGCGTACGACGGCACGGACATCGGGTACCAGGCCGAGCAGATGCTGCGCAACGCGCAGATGCAGGCCGACCAGCTGCGGATGGACGCGGAGCGGGAGCTGCGCGAGGCCCGTTCGCAGACGCAGCGCATCCTCCAGGAGCACGCCGAGCAGCAGGCGCGGCTCCAGGCCGAACTGCACCAGGAGGCGGTCAACCGCCGCCAGCAGCTCGACCAGGAGCTGTCCGAGCGCCGCGCGACCGTCGAGTCCCACGTCAACGAGAACGTCGCCTGGGCCGAGCAGCTGCGTGCGCGCAGCGAGGCGCAGGCCCGCCGGCTGGTCGACGAGGCGCGCGCCGAGGCCGAGCAGTCCCTGAGCGCGGCGCGGGCCGAGGCCCAGCGCGTGGTCGAGGAGACCCGGCAGCGCATCGCCGCCGAGGCGGAGAGCACCCGCGCCGAGGCCGAGGCCCTGCTGCGGCGCGCCCGCACGGACGCCGAGCGGCTGCTGAACGCGGCCTCCGGCCAGGCCCAGGAGGCCACCGACCACGCCGAGCGGCTGCGCGCCTCGGCGCACGCCGAGACCGAGCAGGAACGCCGCCGTGCCGCCGAGCAGTCCCGGCTGGCCGAGGAGCGGGCCGCGCAGGCCGAGACGGCGCTGCGCGAGGCGCGCGCGGAGGCCGAGCGGCTGGCCGCCGAGGCGCAGGAGCGCTCGGCGAAACTGCTCGCGAGCACCGAGTCGCAGAGCGAACAGCGCACCCGTACGGCGAAGGAGCAGATCGCCCGGCTGGTCGGCGAGGCCACCAAGGAGGCCGAGACGCTGCGGGCCGAGGCGCGGCAGCGTCGCGAGGACGCGATCGCGGAGGCCGAGCGCGTCCTCGCCGAGGCCGCGGAGAACGCCCGCACCGTCGCGGCGGAGGACTCGGCCGCGGCGCTGGCGAAGGCGGCCCGCAGCGCCGACGAGGTCCTCTCGAAGGCCTCGGCGGACGCGACGGCGACGACCCGCGCGGCCACCGAGGAGGCCGAGCGCATCCGGGGCGAGGCGCAGGCCGAGGCGGACCGGCTGCGCAGTGAGGCCGCCGACACGGCGGCGCAGCTCAAGGGCGCGGCGAAGGACGACACCAAGGAGTACCGCGCCAAGACCGTCGAGCTCCAGGAGGAGGCCCGGCGGCTGCGCGGCGAGGCCGAGCAGCTGCGGGCCGAGGCCGTCGCCGAGGGCGAGCGCATCCGGGGCGAGGCGCGGCGCGAGGCCGTCCAGCAGATCGAGGAGGCCGCGGGCCGCGCCGAGGAGCTGCTGACCAAGGCCAGGTCGGACGCCGAGGAGCTGCGCGGCGGCGCCGCGGAGGACGCGGAGCGGACCAGGGCCGAGGGCACCGAGCGGGCCGAGGCGCTGCGCGCCCAGGCCGAGGAGCTGCTGGAGCGGGCCAGGACCGAGGCGCGGGAGCTGACGGAGCGGGCCGAGGAGCAGGCGCAGGCGGAGCGGGCGGCCGCCGAGGAGGCCGCCACCGAGCTGCGCGCGGACGCCGAGCGGGCCGCGAAGGCGCTGCACGAGGGCGCCGAGGAGGAGCTGACCCGGCTGCGCACCGAGGCCGAGCAGCGGCTGCGGGGCGCCGAGGAGGCGCTGACCGAGGCGCGCGCCGAGGTCGAGCGGCTGCGGGCGCAGACCGCGGAGGACACGGAGCGGCTGCGCACCGAGGCGACGGAGCGGGCGCGCGCGGTGCGCGAGGAGGCCGAGGCGGAGGCGGAGCGGCTGCGCACCGAGGCGGCGGCGGACGTCGCGGCCTCCCGCGCGGAGGCGGAGACCGTCGCCGTACGGCTGCGCGCCGAGGCCGAGGCCGAGGCGGAGCGGGTGCGCACGGAGGCCAAGGAGGCCGCCGACCGGGTCCGCGGCGAGGCGCAGACGGCCGCCGAGCGGGTCACCGAGCAGGCCGCGGAGGAACTCGCGGCGGCCCAGGAGGAGGCGGCGCGGCGCCGGCGCAGCGCCGAGGAGACGCTGGAGTCGGCGCGGGCCGAGGCCGGTGAGGAGCGGGAGCGGGCGCGGGAGCGTTCCGAGGAGCTGCTCGCGGCGGCCCGCAAGCGGGTCGAGGAGGCGGAGGCCGAGGCGGTCCGGCTGGTCGAGGAGGCGGAGACGCGCGCCGGGGAACTGGTGTCGGCCGCCGAGCAGACGGCGCAGCAGGTACGGGACTCGGTCGCCGGCCTCCAGGAGGCGGCGCAGGAGGAGATCGCCGGTCTGCGCTCGGCCGCCGAGCACGCCGCGGACCGTACGCGTACGCAGGCGCAGGAGGAGGCCGACCGGCTGCGGACCGACGCGCACACCGAGCGCGAGCGGGCCGGGGAGGACGCCGCGCGGCTGCGGCGGGAGGCGCAGGAGGCGTCGGAGCACGCGAAGGCGCTCGCCGAGCGGACGGTGACGGAGGCCCTCGCGGAGGCGGAGCGGCTGAAGTCGGAGGCGGCGCGGCACGCGCAGCGGGTACGCACCGAGGCCTCGGACGCGATCGCGAGCGCGGAGCAGGACGCCTCGCGTACCCGGGCCGAGGCGCGGGAGGACGCGAACCGTATCCGCAACGAGGCGGCCGCGCAGGCGGACACCCTGGTCACGGAGGCGACGGCGGAGACGACGCGGCTGCGCGAGCGGACCGCGGCCGAGACGGAGCAGCAGGTCGTGGCGGCGACGGCGGAGGCGGCCCGGCGGATCACCGAGGCCAAGGCCGACGCGGAGCGGCGGGTCGCGGAGGCGGCCGACGAGGCGGAGCGGCTGCGGGCCGAGGCCGCCGAGACGGTGGAGTCGGCGCGCCGGCACGCGGAGCGCACCCGGGCCGAGGCCGAGGAGCTGGAGCGGCGGAGCGTCGAGGAGGCGGAGCGCACGCGGGCCGAGACGAGGGCCGAGGCGGAGCGGCTGCTCGACGAGGCGCGGGGCGAGGCCAATAAGCGGCGCACGGAGGCCGCGGAGCAGGTCGACCGGCTCGTGTCGGAGGCCACCGCCGAGGCGGAGAAGCTGACGACGGAGGCGCTGGAGCAGGCGCTCAAGGCGACCGCCGACGCCGAGGAGCAGGCCGACCGGATGGTGGGCGCGGCGCGCAAGGAGGCCGAGCGGCTGGTCGCCGAGGCGCGGGGCGAGGGCAACGCGCTGGTCGAGAAGTCGCGTACCGACGCCGACGAACTCCTCGTCGGGGCGCGCCGGGACGCGACGGCGATCCGGGAGCGGGCCGAGGAGCTGCGGGAGCGGGTCACCGCCGAGATCGAGGAGCTGCACGAGCGGGCCAGGCGCGAGTCGGCCGAGACGATGCGGACGGCGGGCGAGCGCTGCGACGCGCTCGTACAGGCCGCGCAGGAGCAGCTCGCCGAGGCCGAGGCCAAGGCGGAGGAGCTGGTCTCGGCGGCCGACTCGGAGGCGGGCAAGGTCAGGATCGCCGCGGTGAAGAAGGCCGAGGGGCTGCTCAAGGAGGCCAGCCAGAAGAAGGCCGAACTGGTGGGCGAGGCCGAGCGGGTGCTGAGCGAGGCGAGGGCCGAGGCGGAGCAGGTCGTGGCCGAGGGCCAGCGGGAGCTGGACATACTGGTGCGCCGCCGGCAGGACATCAACGCCGAGATCGGCCGGGTCCAGGACGTGCTGGAGGCCCTGGAGTCCTTCGAGACCCCCGGCGCGGGCGGGAAGCAGGTCCCGGCCCCGGCCGGTCCGGGCGGGGCCTCGGGCAAGGGGTCGGCCAAGGGCACGGACGGACGCGGACAGGCCACCGGCGTCAAGGCGGGAGCCTCGGCCGGATCGACTCGTTCGGGTGGTAAGCAGTCGGACGGCTAGGCGGTGTCCCGGGCCGCGCTTGTTCTACTGGGGTGCGGCCCGGGAGGTTTGACGGGGCGTCGGTTGTCCGGCGGGGCCCCGGTGACACGGACACAAGCCGCCGATCCGGAAGAATCCGGCCATCGACCACACAAAAGGGGTGGCATTCTCCAGATCAAACGGGCATTTGCTCGATGACACGCCGTCCGGACCCCTAGGATTCCCTTTATCACCTCACCGGTCTCATTCGACAGGAACCCCATGAGCGACACTTCCCCCTACGGCTTCGAGCTTGTGCGGCGTGGGTACGACCGCGCTCAGGTGGACGAACGCATCTCCAAGCTCGTCTCCGACCGTGACAGCGCGTTGGCCCGTATCACCGCCCTGGAAAAGCGCATTGAGGAGCTGCACCTCGAAACGCAGAACGCGCAGGCACAGGTATCGGACGCGGAGCCCTCGTACGCGGGGCTCGGCGCGCGCGTCGAGAAGATCCTCCGGCTCGCCGAGGAGGAGGCCAAGGACCTGCGTGAGGAGGCCAGGCGCGCCGCGGAGCAGCACCGGGAGCTGGCCGAGTCCGCCGCCCAGCAGGTGCGCAACGACGCGGAGTCCTTCGCGTCCGAGCGCAAGGCCAAGGCGGAGGACGAGGGCGTCCGGATCGTCGAGAAGGCCAAGGGCGAGGCGGGCACGCTGCGGGCGGAGGCGCAGAAGGACGCGCAGTCCAAGCGTGAGGAGGCCGACGCGCTCTTCGAGGAGACCCGGGCCAAGGCCGCGCAGGCCGCGGCCGACTTCGAGACGAACCTCGCCAAGCGCCGGGAGCAGTCCGAGCGGGACCTCGCCTCGCGTCAGGCCAAGGCGGAGAAGCGGCTCGCGGAGATCGAGCACCGGGCGGAGCAGCTGCGCCTGGAGGCCGAGAAGCTGCGCACGGACGCGGAGCGCCGGGCCCGTCAGACGGTGGAGACGGCGCAGCGTCAGTCCGAGGACATCGTGGCGGACGCGAACGCGAAGGCCGACCGCATCCGCAGCGAGTCCGAGCGGGAGCTGGCGGCGCTGACCAACCGCCGCGACTCGATCAACGCGCAGCTGACGAACGTCCGCGAGATGCTGGCGACGCTCACGGGTGCCGCGGTGGCGGCCGCCGGTTCGCCGGCCGAGGACGAGCCGGTCTCGCGCGGGGTGCCCGCGCAGCAGACCCGCTGACGCGCTCTCAGGCGCGCCGTCCGTCCTCGGGGGCCCGTGGTCCTCGCGCCGGGCGGGCCGGGTACTTCCCGGTCCGCCCGGCGTTCGTCGTTTCCGGCGTACGGGGAGGGGGCCGGGCGAAACGGGGTGGCGGGCGTTAGCGTGGGTCGCATGATTGAGGTGGCCGGCCTGACCAAACGTTACGGCGAGAGACTCGCCGTCAACAATCTGACCTTCAACGTGCGCCCCGGCATCGTCACGGGCTTCCTCGGGCCCAACGGCGCCGGGAAGTCCACGACGATGCGCATGATGCTGGGGCTGGACAACCCCACGTCGGGCGAGGTCCTGATCGACGGCAAGCGGTACGCCGGGCTGAAGGACCCGCTCACGGACGTCGGGGCGCTGCTCGACGCCAAGGCGATGCACGGCGGGCGCACGGCCCGCAACCATCTGCTGTGCCTCGCGCAGAGCAACGGACTGCCGGCCTCCCGGGTCGACGAGGTCCTCGACACGGTGGGGCTCACGGCGGTCGCGAAGAAGCGCGCCAAGGGCTTCTCGCTGGGGATGGGGCAGCGCCTGGGGATCGCGGGCGCGCTGCTCGGCGACCCGCGCATCCTGATGTTCGACGAGCCCGTCAACGGGCTCGACCCGGAGGGCATCCACTGGATCAGGAACCTGATGCGGACCCTCGCGCACCAGGGCCGCACGGTGTTCGTCTCCTCGCACCTGATGAGCGAGATGGCGCTGACCGCAGAACACCTCGTGGTCATCGGTCAGGGGCGGCTGCTCGCCGACACCTCGATGGCCGGGTTCATCCGGGACAACTCCCGCACCTACGTGCGGTTGCGCTCCCCCGAGCAGGAGCGGCTGCGCGACGTGCTGCACGAGGCGGGCGTACGCGTCACGCAGGGCCCCGACGGCACGCTGGAGGCCGACGACGTGGAGGCGGCGCGCCTGGGCGAGCTGGCCGCCGGGAACGAGATCGTGCTGCACGAGCTGAGCCCGCAGTCGGCCTCGCTGGAGGACGCGTTCATGCAGCTGACCGCCGAGTCGGTGGAGTACCACGCGCACACCGGCCGGTCCGTGCCGGCCGGTGAGGCCGGGGGGCCGCCGGTCCCCGGTCCGGGAGGTGCCTCCCCGCAGCCGGGCTGGGGCGAGGACTGGAAGAAGGGCAAGTGACGATGGCCGCTCCGCAGGTAGTGCTCTCGGAGTGGACGAAGATCCGCTCCGTCGCCTCGACCGTCTGGACCCTCTCGCTCGCCGTGGTCACCACGATCGGGCTCGGTCTGCTGATCAGCTGGCTGACCAACAACGACTTCGGCTCGATGAACCGTGAGGACCGGCTGACCTTCGACCCGACGTACACGAGTTTCGCGGGGATGGGCCTCGGTCAGCTCGCGATGATCGTGTTCGGCGTGCTGGTCGTCTCCAACGAGTACTCGACCGGGATGATCCGCACCTCGCTCGCGGCGGTGCCGCGCCGGGGCGTGTTCTTCTTCTGCAAGGTCCTGGTGGCGACCGCCCTGGCCTTCGTGGTCGCGGTGGCCACGGCCTTCGTGACCTTCTTCGTGGGGCAGGCGGCGCTCGGCGACCACAGCGCGGCGCTCGGCGACCCGGGGGTGCTGCGCGCGGTGTTCGGCGCCGCGCTCTACATGACGCTGATCGCGGTGTTCTCGATGGGGATCGCGGTGATCCTGCGCTCCCCCATGCTGTCGCTGGGCATCCTGATGCCGTTCTTCTTCCTGGTCTCCAACATCCTGGGCAGCGTCTCGGCGACCAAGAAGTACGCGCAGTACCTCCCGGACCAGGCGGGGCAGAAGATCCTCCAGGTGATCCAGCCGCCCGACGACGACGCCCCGTACGGGCCGTGGGGCGGTCTCGGCATCATGATCCTGTGGGTCGCGGTCGCCCTCCTGGTGGGCTATCTGCTGTTGCGCGAACGGGACGCCTGAGCGGGCGGGCCGTCCGGCCGGGCCGTCCGGACTTTGCCCGATCTTGGCGGGAACCGTCACTCCACCGATAGCCTCCTAACCCTTACGGGGGCGGTGCGCCCCTGCGGCCCGCGGGCCGCCGGGTATCGATGGGTGCGGAGAATGATCGAGGCAATCGGCCTGACGAAGCGCTACGGCGACAAGACAGCCGTGTACGACCTGTCCTTCCAGGTACGGCCCGGGACGGTGACCGGGTTCCTGGGCCCCAACGGTTCCGGCAAGTCCACGACGATGCGGATGATCCTGGGCCTCGACCGGCCCAGCGCCGGCCACGTGACGATCGGGGGGCACCCCTACCGTCAGGTGCCGAACGCGCCCCGCCAGGTGGGCGCCCTGCTCGACGCGAAGGCCGTGCACGGTGGCCGCAGCGCGCGCAACCACCTGCTGTCGCTGGCCCAGCTCTCCGGCATCCCCGCCCGCCGGGTCGACGAGGTGCTCGGGGTCGTGGGCCTCCAGGACGTGGCCAGGCGCCGCTCCAAGGGCTTCTCGCTCGGCATGGGGCAGCGCCTGGGCATCGCGGCGGCCCTGCTCGGCGACCCGCAGGTGCTGCTGTTCGACGAGCCGGTCAACGGACTCGACCCCGAGGGCATCCTGTGGGTGCGCAACCTCATGAAGTCGCTGGCCGCCGAGGGCCGCACGGTGTTCGTCTCCTCGCACCTGATGAGCGAGATGGCGCTGACCGCAGAACACCTCGTGGTCATCGGGCGCGGACGGTTGCTCGCCGACATGAGCGTGCGCGACTTCATCTCGCACAACTCGGCGGACTTCGCGCGGGTGCGGGTGCCCGCGGGCGAGGGCGAGCAGCGCGAGAAGCTCACCGCGACGCTCACCGAGGGGGGCGGCCAGGTGCTGCCCGAGCCGGACGGGGCGCTGCGGGTCACGGGCCTGCCGCTGCCGCGCATCAGCGAGCTGGCGCACGGCGCGGACGTACGGCTGTGGGAGCTGTCGCCGCACCAGGCGTCCCTGGAGGAGGCGTACATGCGGATGACGCAGCACGCCGTGGACTACCGCTCGACCGACGACCGGCTGGCCGGTTTCGAGGAGTCGCCGCCGCGATGGGCGCTCCAGCCGGACGCGGCTCTGGCCCCTCCCGGGGCGGGGCAGCCCGGCTGGTACCCGCCGCCTGCCGCGAGCCCGTACGCGGGGGGCCCGGCGCCGTCCGCCGGGCCGGCCGTCGCCAACCCGTACGCCGCGCCCGTCACCGTCCCGGCGCCGGGCGGCAAGAGCGCGGACGCCCGGGGCGCCGAGGAGCGCCGTGAGGACCAGGACAGCGAGGACCACCGATGAGCACGCCCACCGCCCCGCCGCCGCACGGCCCGCTCCCGCCGGCCTCCGGCGCCCCGTACCCGCCGCGGGGGCCGCAGCCGTACGGGCAACAGGGCCCCTGGGCGGGCGCGGCGCCCGCCGGGTACGAGTCGCCGATCCCCGTCGTGCGGGTCCACCTCGGGCACGCGCTGCTGTCGGAGTGGACGAAGATCCGCTCGGTGCGTTCGACGCTGTGGACGCTCGGGGTGTTCTTCCTGCTGGTCCTCGGGGTCGGGGTGCTGTTCACGACGCAGGTCGGCGAGCGGCTCGGGGAGACCGACACCGTCACGTTGTTCGCCTTCCCGGGCCTGCTGCTGGGCTCGATCTGCGTCATGACGCTGGGCGCGCTGGTCGTCACCTCGGAGTACGGCACCGGGCTGATCCGGCCCACGCTCACCGCCTCTCCGCAGCGCCACCGGGTGCTGCTCGCGAAGATCCTGGTCTTCTTCGGGCTCACCTTCGTGGTGGGGCTCGTGTCGGTCGGGCTGGTGTCCGTCATCGCGGAGGGCTCGTACGCCGAGGCCGGCGGCGACTGGGGCGGCCCGGCGCTGCTCGCGACGCTCTACGTGTCGTTGCTCGGGGTGCTCGCTCTGGCGGTCGGCTCGATGCTGCGGCACTCGGCGGGGGCCATCACGACGATGCTGGCCGCGATGCTCGTGCCCTCGGTCCTGCCGGCCTTCCTGATGATCTCGGCCTCCACGAAGGGGCTGGGCGAGCGGATGATGGAGTACAGCGCGCCCACCGCGCTGACGTATCTGACGATGCCGGACGGCGCGGACGACGGCCACAACCAGCTGCTGTTCCTCGTGGTGGTGACCGCGGCGGCGGTGGCCGGGGCCTTCGCCCTGCTGGAGCGCAGGGACGTGTGAGCCCGCTCCCCGGTCAGTAGCGGGGCGCGTTGCGGGACCGCTGCACCCGGGTGGTGCGGCGGTCCTTCGCGTTCCAGCAGGACTTGTGCCAGTGCCGGCGCTCGTCGACCCCGCTGTACTCGGACCAGGCCACGACGTGCGGGACGCCGGAACGGATCTCCTGGTCGCAGCCGGGGCAGCGGTAGACCTTCCCGGCGGAGGCGGCGCCCGCGACGTGCCGGACCGACCAGTCCTCGTCCTGCCAGCTCTCCGTACGGTGCAGCCCGTACCGGTCGCCGTGGTCCTCGGCAGCCCGCCTGCCGGACTCCGGGGCGGCCTTGGGGCGGTTTCGGCGGGGGGACACGGCACACCTCGCAGGCGGTAAGCGGACTTCGGCGACATCAAGCCTACGCGGAAGACGGCCGGTGTCCGGAGCGGCTCCGGACACCGCCGCCGCCGCGAATCTCCGGACAATCCGCCAATCCTTCCGCAGGCCGTGCCTTTGGCACGTGTCAGGCGTTGTTGCCCGTAGCGGGAGCTGCCGCGGCGGCACGAGGAAGGCAAGGAGTCCATGCGGGTAGGCAGTTTTGTCCTGGCGGGTCAGTACCCGGGTCAGGGCCAGGGAGAGGCGCTGCACCGTGCGGTGCGCTCGGCCGAGGCGGCGGAGGCGGCGGGCCTCGACGCGGTGTGGCTGGCCGAACACCATTTCGTGCCGTACGGCACCTGTCCCTCGGCGGTGACGCTCGCCGCGCTGCTGCTGGGGCGCACCCGGCGGATCGGGGTCGGCACGGCGGTGAGTGTGCTGCCCACGGCGCACCCGGTGGCGCTCGGCGAGCAGGCGGCCCTGCTGCACGTCGTGTCCGAGGGCCGCTTCTCGCTCGGCGTGGGGCGGGGCGGCCCCTGGGTGGACCTGGAGGTGTTCGGCGCGGGTCTCGCGGCCTTCGAGAGCGGCTTCCCCGAGTCCCTGGACCTGCTGCTGCGCTGGCTGCGCGAGGAGCGGGTGGGCGCGTCCGGCCCCCGGTACGCCTTCCGTGAGGTCGCGGTCGTCCCGCGCCCCGCGGAGGCGCTCGGCGGGGCGCCGGCCGGTCCGGAGATGGTCCTCGCGTGCACCTCCCCGGCGAGTGTCCGGCTGGCCGCGGCGCGCGGGCTGCCGATGCTGCTGGGCATGCACGCCGGCGACGAGGAGAAGGCGGGGATGGTGGCGCTGTGGCGGCGGGAGGCGCTGGCCGCGGGTCGCGCTCCGGAGGAGGTGGCGGGGGCGGCCCACGTGAGCGCGGGCGTCCTGCAGATCGCCGACGGGGACGAGGACGCGGCGCAGGTGCTGACCAAGGCGATGCCCGGGTGGTTCCGTGCGGGGCTCGGGGCGCACGTCACGGTCGACGGCAGGCGCCGTTCGATGCGTGACCCGGTGGCGTACACCGAGTTCCTGTGCTCCCTCCACCCGGTGGGCCGGGCGGAGACCTGCGTGCGGCGGCTCGCGGCCACGGCGGAGCGCACGGGGATCAGCAGGTTCGCTCTGGTCATGGAGGGCTCGGGGGACCTGGCGGCGACGGAGGAGAACATCCGGCGGGCCGGCGCCGAGCTGCTGCCCCGGCTGCTCTGACCGGGGGGCGCTCGGGCTCCGGTCGCCCCGTGCGCCCGACTGTCCTGAAACCGTGCGGACACCGCCGTACGGAATGCGCAGGGGGCCCTACGGCGGCGAGGGGAGGGCGCCCCGGTAGCGCGGCCCGCACGCGGCGGACCGGAATCCGGGGCCCCGCCCCTCGGCCACGGGGCTCAGCAGTCGCGCAGCTCCGGGGACTGGTTGAGGAGCTGGGCGCGCACGGAGGTGAAGCGGGTGAGTCGCTCGTCGACCGCGGGGTCGAGGGGGAAGACCGCCACCCGGTGGCAGTTCTGGAAGGCGAGACGCACGCCGAAGTGGCGCTGGAGCGCCCCGCGGATGGCGTCACTGGCGAGGGCGCGCAGCAGCTGACCACGCTCCTTCTCGCTGGGCGGCGGCGTCTGGTTGTCGGCGAAGTCTCCGCCGTCCACCTTCAGTTGGGCCACCAGGGAGCTGACCATCTCCCATGCGTAGGGCAGGGAGGTCCGGACGCAGTCGACGAATTCCGCTTCGTCCACCTCGCCTCGCTCGGCCTGTTCCAACAGTGCCGGTGAGACGTCGAGCGACATGGGTACTCCTCTCGCACCCCCGAGCGGCGGGGGTCCTCGGACAGGGCGGGAAGCCCCGACACGCAGCGTGCTCGCGTCGCGACCTCCCGCCAACACGTTATGCATCCTTTCCGTGGCGCACCAGGAGTTTGCGCACACTACCGGCCACCTCCGAGGGCGTCCTTCCAGGGCGAATCGCGCCGGGGCGGGCGGGTCGGATAGCGTTGCCGACCATGCGTCTTGTCATCGCCCGATGCTCCGTGGACTACGCGGGCCGGCTCACCGCCCACCTCCCCTCGGCTCCCCGCCTGATCCTCGTGAAGGCGGACGGGAGCGTCTCGATCCACGCGGACGACCGGGCCTACAAACCCCTCAACTGGATGTCTCCGCCGTGCACTCTGAAGGAGAGCACCGAGGACGGCGTCCCGGTGTGGACGGTGGTGAACAAGGGCGGCGAGAAGCTGATCATCACCATGGAGGAGATCCTCCACGAGTCCGCGCACGAACTCGGGGTGGACCCCGGGCTCATCAAGGACGGTGTGGAGGCCCACCTCCAGGAGCTGCTCGCGGACCGCATCGAAACGCTCGGCGCCGGCTACACCCTGATCCGTCGCGAGTACCCGACGGCGATCGGCCCGGTGGACATCCTGTGCCGGGACGGCGACGGGGCGACCGTCGCGGTGGAGATCAAGCGGCGCGGGGAGATCGACGGAGTCGAGCAGCTCACGCGCTATCTGGAGCTGCTGAACCGGGACCCGCACCTGGCTCCCGTGAAGGGCGTGTTCGCGGCGCAGGAGATCAAGCCGCAGGCCCGGGTGCTCGCCACGGACCGGGGTATCGGCTGCGCGGTGCTCGACTACGACGCGCTGCGCGGTATCGAGGACGACAAGCTGCGGCTGTTCTGAGCGCCAGCGGCATATGCCCTCGGCCTGTGTGGGTTCGGCCTGAACCCGCGCTCCCCAAGAGGGGCATCCCCGCGCATTTCGCCACTGGGCGCACGCGGTGCGCGAGCGCACCGCGTGCGCCCAGTGGCGAAGCGTGACGGCGCGCGCCGCCACCACCCGGTGAAGGAGGGCGGGGCGGGACCGGCTCGCTCGGTCCCGCCCCGCCCTCCTCGTCGCCGCCGTACGCGGTCAGATGACGCCGCTGTCGCCGTCCCCGGTGGGCCCGGCGGTGGCCGGGGCCGACTGCGAGGCGGTCTCCTCGGCCGGGGTGCTCGGCACCGGGCCGCTCGCGGAGTCCGAGGTCTCGGGCTCACTGGGCCCGGTCGGCGGCTCCTCGGTGGCGGGCGGCTCCTCGGGGTCGGTCGGCGGCTCCTGCGTGCCCGGCTCGTCCGTGGGGTCCTCGGAGGCGGGCGGCGGGTTGGAGGTACTGGGCTTGCCGGACCCGGTCGGCTTCCCGGAACCGGGCTTGCCGGGCTGGTGCGAGGTGCTGGGCTTCTCCGACGTGCCCGGCTCGTCCCCCTCCCCGCTGTCGTCCTCGTCCGTGCCGCCGGGCGTCGAGGGGTCCCCGCTGTCCGTGGCGCCCGGGGTGTCACTGCCCTGCGCGCTGGGCGTCGGATCGTCGGCGGTACCGAGGACGCCGTCCTCGCCGGGGTCGGTCGCGGAGGCGTCCGCCCCGGGCCGGCGCGTGGAGGCGTCGGCGCTGTCCTCGGGACGGTCGGCGCTGGGACCGTCCTCGCCGTCGTCGGTGTTCGCGGACTGCTCGGACTTGACGCGGTCGGCGGGCGCCTCGTCCTTGTCGGAGGTCGCGCCGAGCGTGACGACGGTGCCGAGGACCGCGACGAGCAGGGCCCCGGCCCCGGCCGCCACGAGGTTGCGGCGGGCCCCGGTGAGGACGGCGCGCCGTCCGGCGGTCCCCTTCGGCTGCTCGACGGGGAGCGTCCGCCCGACGGAGACCGTCTGCCCGGCGCCGGTGGACAGCAGCGGGGGGAACGGGGGCTGCGGCTCGGGACGGCCGGGGAGCTGCGCGACGAGCGGCGGCAGCCCGCCGGGGGGCGTGGACGGCTCCTCGGGCCGGGCGAAGGGCAGCTCCTCGGTCACCGCGGCGGCGCCCGGCGGGGACGTCTCTCCCGAGCGGTCGGTGACCAGCGCGAGCGCCCTGCGCCCCGCGACGGTGCCCCGCCGGTCGGCGAGGGCCCCGCGCAGGGCTATGGACGCCTCCAGTTCGGCGCGGGCCCGGTCGAGGGCGCCCTCGCACAGCGCGAGCACCCCGAGTTCGTGGTGGAAGTACGCCTCGTCGGCGACCTGGCCGGCGCCGCGCGCGGCCTCCTGACCGGCCCGCAGGGCCCGTTCCCACGCGCCCCAGTGCAGGGCGGCGGCGAAGGCGGGGGCCGCGGCGCGGGCGAGCAGCACCCCGGCGCTGCCCTCCTCGGGCTCCTCGCCGTCCTCGGCCGGGGCGGTGGGCCGCGCGGTCACGGCGGCGAGCGCGGCCAGGACGCACTCGGCCTCGGCCGCGACCCGCTCGGGGCTGACCGAGGGGTGGGCGGCCCACCAGGCGTAGTGCCGGGCGGCGGCGTCGGCGCGCTCGGCGGCGTCCTCGGCGTATCCGGCGGCCTCCAGCTGGACCAGCACCCCGCCGGCCAGCCGGTAGCCGGCGCCCGCGGGGGTGACCAGCACGGTGTCGGTCAGTTCCGCGAGCGCGGCGTCGGCGTGGGTGTCGCCGGTGAGGGCCGGCAGGTGCGCGGGGTGCGGCAGTTCACCGCCGAGGGCGACGGCGTAGCGCAGCGCCTCGCGCGCCGAGGGGCTGAGCCGGGAGGCGAGGGCGGCGGCCGGGGCGGCGCCCTCGGCGAGGCTCGGCAGCAGCACCTCGCCGTCGTTCGTGTCGAAGGCGGTGTCCACCGGGTTCGGGGAGAAGTAGCCGAACTCCTCGAAGGCGGAGGGGTCGGCACGCAGCCGGTCGCGCTGGAGCAGCAGCGCCCCGGCCTGGACGAAGCGCAGCGGCAGCCCCTCGGACTCGAACCACAGGTCACCCGCCCAGTTGGCCTCCTCGTCGGTGAGGGGCCGGTCGACGGCGCGCTCCAGGAGTTCCAGTCCACTGCCGCGGCCGACCCCGGAGAGGAAGACCTCCTCGAAGTGGGCGTCCGCGGAGGGCGCCGGGGTGTCGGGCGTGGCGGCCACGAGGAAGGCGCACTCGGGGGTCGCGTCGAGCAGTTCGTCGAGGGCCGCCCCGCCGAACTCCAGGTCGTCGACGATCACGACGGCGCCGACCTCGCGCAGCAGGTCGAGCAGCAGCGCCCGGCCGGGCCGGTGCAGCGGGGCCTCGTAGACCTCGCCGAACAGTTCGTGCAGGAGGTCGTCGGGGGTACGGCCGCGACCGCAGAGCCGGACCACCCCGTCGGGGGCGAGGGACTCGCAGGCGCTCGCCACGACGTCGAGCAGGGCGGTGCGGCCGGAGCCGCAGGGACCGGTCAGGCGTACGGAGCGCCCGCGGGCCAGCAGCCTGGTCAGCCGTTCCTTCGTCTCGGTGCGCTCCAGGAGGCCGCCGCCCCCGTTGTGCGCGGGGCCCGCCGGGACCGGCGGACGGGCGGCCCGGCGCCGTTCGGCGCGTACGGCGGGGCCGCGTCTGGCCGGACGGGCGGGCAGCGCTCCGGGCGGGCACGGCTCGGCCTCGCTGCCGTCGACGGGGTTGACGGTGATCAGCAGGTCGTCGCTGACGATGCGGGCGGTACGGGCCAGGCCCCCGGAGGAGGGGCCGAAGTCGGGCCCGAGCGGATCGCGCGTGACCCGCGGCCGGCGCCGGGCGGTGGGCGCCTCGTCCGCCTCCTCCGGCGTTCCGGCGGCGGAGGCGGACCCGGTGCTTCGGTCGAGGGGTGCGCCGAACAGGTCCTTGGCGCCGGACCGGCCCACGTCGGCCCCGGCGGGCGGGGAGGAGGGGGCTTTGGCGCCGCCGAGGACCCCGAAGGCGTCGAAGGGCACGGGCGCGTCCTGGGGCGCGAGGGCGTCGGCGGGCCCGGAGGCCCTGCTCAGGTCACCGGAGGCCGGCCCGGCCACGGGAGGACGGTGCTCGTCGTCCCGCCCCTGCGGTTCCCCGTCGTGCGGATTGTTCGGGTCCATGGTCCAAGCCCCCAAGAAGCGTCGTGCCGCGCCTTTGCCACCGCCGGTCCGGTCCGGTCCCGGCCCGGACCGAGTGCGCGCGGAGCGGCCCGGCCTCACTCCGTCCCCGTGCGGGGCCGCACTGTCGCCCCTGGTCCGGCGCCCGCCCGGTGGTCCTGCGACCGGTGGGCGACCGAACAATAAACCTGCACACAGTATCTATGAACAGGCGGGGTACCACCGCGTCCGGGACATCACAGTCTCGTGAGGATTGACCGCTCCCGGCGCGCGGGCGCGGGAGGCACGACGCCACGGAGCCGACCGGGGCGGGACGGACGAGCGCGCCGGGGCCGGACGGACGAGCGCGCCGGGGCCGGACGGACGAGCGCGCCGAGGCCGGACGACGGGCGAGCGCGGCCGAGCGCGCCCGGAGGTCGCGGGAGGGCTCCCGGCATCCGTCCGCCCCCGCCTCTCCTCCGCTCAGGCGCGCGGCAGCGCCTCCGCCGCGATGCCGCCCTCGATCGCGAGGATGCGGTGCAGCCGGGTCGCGACCAGGAGGCGCTGCATCTGCGGCGGGACGTCACGCAGGACCAGGCGCCGTCCGCAGCGGCCGGCCCTGCGGTGCACGCCCATGATCACCCCGAGGCCGGTGGCGTCCCACGAGTCGAGCTCGCACAGGTTCAGCACCAGATCGCCCGCCCCGGCGTCGACGGCCGTGTGCAGGACCGTACGGGCGTCCGCCGCGCTGCGCACGTCGAGGCGGCCCCCGACGACCAGCTCGGTGTGGTCGCCCCTGATATGCATATGCGCTCCCCGATGTGCTCATGTCAGCGTTCGCGTCTCTTGTATGTCACAGCAACTGACTGGTGGTCAGGTACAGAAGTTGCCGCCTGTGAGCGAACCGATACCGAATTCACCCCGAAGGGTGAGCCACGCTCAGTGCTTGTAGAAGCCCTGCCCGCTCTTGCGCCCGATGTCCCCGGCGTCCACCATCCGGCGCATCGACTCCGGGGCGGCGAACTTCTCGTCCTGGGACTCGGTGTAGATGTTGTCGGCCGCGTGCAGCAGGATGTCGACGCCGGTGAGGTCGGCGGTGGCCAGCGGGCCCATGGCGTGGCCGAAGCCCAGCTTGCACGCGATGTCGATGTCCTCGGCGGTGGCGACCCCGGACTCCTGGAGCTTGGCCGCCTCGACCACGAGGGCGGTGATCAGCCGGGTGGTCACGAAGCCCGCGACGTCGCGGTTGACGACCACGCAGGTCTTGCCCACCGACTCGGCGAACTCCCGCGCCCTGGCCAGGGTTTCGTCACTCGTCTTGTAGCCGCGCACCAGCTCGCACAGGGCCATCATCGGCACCGGCGAGAAGAAGTGCGTGCCGACGACCCGCTCGGGGTGCGCGGTGGCCGCGGCGATCTTGGTGATCGGGATGGCGGAGGTGTTGGAGGCGAGCACCGCGGTGTCCTTCACGATGCCGTCCAGGGTCCGGAAGATCTCGTGCTTGACGTCGAGCTTCTCGAAGACGGCCTCGACCACGAGGTCGGCGTCCGCGACCGCGTCGAGGTCGGTGGTCGGGGTGATCCGGGCGAGCGCCGCCCCGGCGTCCTCGGCGGACAGCTTCCCCTTCGAGACGAACTTGTCGTACGAGCGCCTGATGCCGTCCGTGCCCCGGGTGAGCGCCGCGTCGGTGACGTCCCGCAGGGTGACCTCCCAGCCCGCCTGGGCGGAGACCTGTGCGATGCCGGACCCCATGAGTCCGGCCCCGATGACGGCGAGCTTCCTGGCCACTTCCGCACCTCTTCGTGTGTTCGCTTCGTGAGTGCGCGCGCCCGGTCTCGCGCGCCGCCGCCGGGCGCGTCCCGCACCCCGGTCGTCGGCCGCGCCGGCCCGGGGCCTCGTACACCCCGTGTGCCTTGTCCGCGCTCGCCGGTGACGCCGGTTTAGCCACCGGCTCCCCGGCGGAGATTAGCGCCCGCCGGGCCCTGTTTGGCGGTGAAGAGATGCGCGTCACGTCGCCTTTGACGGACATCACACCACTGCCGCCGACGGGGCGCCGTCCGGGCCCTGCCCCTACTGTGGTGCGCATGGTCAATCTGACGCGTATCTACACCCGGACCGGCGACCAGGGCACGACGGCGCTCGGCGACATGAGCAGGACCGCCAAGACGGATCTGCGGATCGCCGCGTACGCGGACGCCAACGAGGCGAACGCCGCGATCGGCACGGCCCTCGCGCTCGGCTCCCTGCCCGCCGGGGTGGCCGCGGTGCTGACCCGCGTCCAGAACGACCTGTTCGACGTGGGCGCCGACCTGTCCACCCCGGTCGTCGCGGAGCCGAAGTACCCGCCGCTGCGGGTCGAGCAGGCGTACGTCGACAAGCTGGAGGCGGACTGCGACCGTTTCCTGGAGGACCTGGAGAAGCTGCGCAGCTTCATCCTGCCGGGTGGCACACCGGGCGCCGCCCTCCTGCACCAGGCGTGCACGGTGGTGCGCCGCGCCGAGCGCTCGACCTGGGCGGCGATCGAGGTGCACGGCGAGACGATGAACGCGCTCACCGCGACCTATCTCAACCGCCTCTCCGACCTGCTGTTCATCCTGGCCCGCGTGGCGAACAAGGAGATCGGCGACGTCCTGTGGGTGCCGGGCGGGGAGCGCTGAGCCAGGCACACCCGGGAGGCCGGCGGGGGCGGCACCCCGCCGGCCTCCCCTGTCCTCGCCCACCCCTGCCCGCGAGCGCGGCCCCCGCACTCCCCCTCTTTTGGTCCAGACCTCTTGACCGATGGTCCAGACCTTTCTACTCTCACAGCCATCTGCGGTGAGCACGTCAACAGCCGGGGCCGCAAAGCCTCTGCGAACAGGGCGTGTTCACGGGCGCGCAGGGTTCCACCCCACCATCGGTACTCAAGCCTTGGAGTGCGCCTTGAGCTCAGGAACCCCCGGCGGACGCGGTAGACGTCTGCGTCTCAGAGCCCTGGCAGGGTTCACCACCCTGATCCTTCCCTTCGCCGCCCTCGTCGGTCTCGGCTCCTCCCCCGCCGGGGCGGCCGCCGAGGCCACGACGGCGAGCGCGAGCTACACCAAGACCCAGGACTGGGGCTCCGGCTTCGAGGGGAAGTGGACGGTCAAGAACACCGGCACCACCGCCCTGGCCGGCTGGACCCTGGAGTGGGACTTCCCCTCCGGCACCAAGGTGACCTCCGCGTGGGACGCGGACGTCACCAACTCCGGTGACCACTGGAGCGCCAAGAACAAGAGCTGGGCCGGCAGTCTCGCCCCCGGCGCCTCGGTGTCCTTCGGCTTCAACGGAACCGGCACCGGCTCCCCGGCCGGCTGTAAGCTCAACGGCTCCTCCTGTGACGGTACTTCGGTGCCCGGCGACAACCCGCCGAGCGCCCCGGGCACCCCCACGGCCTCCGCGGTCACCAACACCTCGGCGAAGCTGAGCTGGAGCGCGGCCACCGACGACAAGGGCGTCAAGAACTACGACGTGCTGCGCGACGGCGCCAAGGTCGCGACCGTCACCACCACCTCGTACACCGACAACGCGCTGAGCGCCGGTACGGACTACTCGTACACCGTGCAGGCCCGTGACACCGCCGACCAGACCGGACCGGTCAGCGGCGCGGTCAAGGTCCGCACCACCGGTGGCGGCGGCACCGACCCGGGCACCCCGGGCACCGGCGGCGGCAAGGTCAAGCTCGGCTACTTCGCCGAGTGGGGTGTCTACGACCGCAACTACCACGTCAAGAACATCGCGAGCTCCGGCTCCGCCTCGAAGATCACGCACATCAACTACTCCTTCGGCAACACGACCGGCGGAAAGTGCGTGATGGGTGACGCCTACGCGGCCACCGACAAGGCGTACACCGCGGACCAGTCCGTGGACGGCGTCGCGGACACCTGGGACCAGCCGCTGCGCGGCAACTTCAACCAGCTGCGCAAGCTCAAGGCGAAGAACCCGAACATCAAGGTGCTGTGGTCCTTCGGCGGCTGGACTTGGTCCGGCGGTTTCACCGAGGCGGCCAAGAACCCGGCGGCCTTCGCCCAGTCCTGCAAGGCGCTCGTGGAGGACCCGCGCTGGGCCGATGTCTTCGACGGCATCGACATCGACTGGGAGTACCCCAACGCCTGTGGGCTGACCTGTGACACGAGCGGTCCGGCCGCCCTCAAGAACCTGGCGACGGCCCTGCGTTCGGCCTTCGGCAAGGACTACCTCGTGACGGCCGCGATCACCGCCGACGGTACCCCCGGCGGCAAGATCGACGCCGCCGACTACGCGGGCGCCTCCCAGTCCCTGGACTGGTACAACGTCATGACGTACGACTTCTTCGGCGCCTGGGACGCGAAGGGCCCGACCGCCCCGCACTCCCCGCTCACCTCGTACAACGGCATCCCGAAGGCCGGGTTCACCTCGGCCGACGCGATCGCCAGGCTCAAGGCCCAGGGCGTGCCCGCGAGCAAGCTGCTGCTCGGCATCGGCTTCTACGGCCGCGGCTGGACCGGCGTCACGCAGGACGCTCCCGGCGGCACCGCGACCGGCGCCGCCCCCGGCAAGTACGAGGCCGGTATCGAGGACTACAAGGTGCTCAAGACGGCCTGCCCGGTCACCGGCACCGTGGCCGGCACCGCCTACGCGCACTGCGGCACCAACTGGTGGAGCTACGACACCCCGGCGACCATCGCCTCCAAGATGAGCTGGGCGAAGTCCCAGGGTCTCGGCGGCGCCTTCTTCTGGGAGTTCAGTGGTGACACCAGCAACGGCGAACTCGTCACGGCGATCAGCGACGGACTGAAGTAACCCCCGCTCCCGGGCCGGCCGACCGGCCCGGGGACACCACCCCCCGGAACGAAGCCGGGGAGACGGGTACGCCCCCTGTCTCCCCGGCTTCTCGCTGTCCGCCGCCCCGGATGTGCCCCGTACCGGAGGTCGCGTCCTGCGAGGATCGTCCGTGGGGCCGGGGGGCGATCCGTACGTACGCGCCCGGGGTAGGCGCCCTCGGGCCGTGTTGACCCTCCCCCGCACTCCGTCCGGGAGGACCCGCGGCCGGCGCGCGCCCCTCGTCTCAGGCGACGTTGACGCGCTGGCCGGGCGGGGCCGCCTCCAGCCAGGCGAGGAAGCCGGTCAGGGCGTCCTCGCTCATGGCCAGTTCCAGCCGGACCCCGTGGTGCAGACACCCGAGGACGACGGCGTCGGAGAGCAGGGCCAGCTCCTCCTCGCCGTCGGGGGTACGCCGGTCGGTCACCTCGATCGCGGAGCGCTCCAGCAGCCGGCGCGGGCGCGGGGAGTACGAGAAGACGCGGAACCACGCGAGCCGGTCGCCGTTGTAGCGGGCCACCCCGTAGATCCAGCCCTTGCCGGAGGTCTCGCCGCGCTCGGGGGCGTTCCACCGCAGGGAACAGTCGAAGGTGCCGCCGGAACGCTGGATGAGCCTGCGGCGCAGGCCGAAGACGAAGAGCCCCGCCAATACGAGCACCACGACCAGCCCGCACACCAGCAGAGTGAGGAACATCGGTACCGACCTCCTCGCCTCATCTGTGACGGACTTGCCTCTACTGCACCCGCATGGCCTCAGCCGCGGCCCGGTCTGGAGGTCTCCAGTCCCGGCCGCGGCTGAGGTTCTAGTGCTGAGGCACTAGGTTACGTCGCCTCGTACGGTCAGCGTCCCGCCGCCGCCCGCAGCCGGACGTCCGCACGCCGTTCGGCGGAGGCGTCCGTCTCCGCCTTGGCGCGCTCCAGCGCACGCTCGGCGCGCTGGACATCGATCTCCTCGGACAGCTCCGCGATCTCGGCCAGCAGCGACAGCTTGTCGTCCGCGAAGGACAGGAAGCCGCCGTGCACGGCCGCGACCACCGTGGAACCGTCGGTGGTGCGAATGGTCACCGGGCCCGACTCCAGCACACCGAGCAGCGGCTGGTGTCCGGGCATCACGCCGATGTCGCCGGAGGTGGTGCGGGCGACGACCAGAGTGGCCTCGCCGGACCAGATACTGCGGTCCGCGGCGACCAGCTCGACATGCAGCTCAGCAGCCAAGGGGTGCTCCTCGGGTCACCACCCGGCCGCGTGGCCGGGTGTTGGGAAAAGATTCTAGGGGGCGGGCACGGAGGGCGGGCACGCGGCCCGCCCTCCGGCCTGGAGCACGAGGCTCAGGAGACGCCCAGCTCCTTGGCGTTGGCCTTGAGGTCCTCAATGCCACCGCACAGGAAGAACGCCTGCTCGGGGAAGTGGTCGTACTCGCCGTCGCAGATCGCGTTGAAGGCCGTGATCGACTCGTCGAGGGACACGTCCGAACCGTCGACGCCGGTGAACTGCTTGGCGACGTGGGTGTTCTGCGACAGGAAGCGCTCGACGCGGCGCGCGCGCCACACCACGAGCTTGTCCTCCTCGCCCAGCTCGTCCATACCGAGGATGGCGATGATGTCCTGGAGGTCCTTGTACTTCTGCAGGATCGTCTTGACCCGCATCGCGGTGTCGTAGTGCTCCTGCGTGATGTACCGGGGGTCCAGGATGCGGGACGTGGAGTCCAGCGGGTCCACCGCGGGGTAGATGCCCTTCTCGGAGATCGGACGGGAGAGAACCGTCGTCGCGTCGAGGTGGGCGAAGGTGGTCGCCGGCGCCGGGTCGGTCAGGTCGTCCGCGGGGACGTAGATCGCCTGCATCGAGGTGATCGAGTGGCCACGCGTCGAGGTGATGCGCTCCTGGAGCAGACCCATCTCGTCCGCCAGGTTCGGCTGGTAACCCACCGCGGAGGGCATACGGCCCAGCAGCGTGGAGACCTCGGAACCGGCCTGGGTGAAGCGGAAGATGTTGTCGATGAAGAACAGCACGTCCTGCTTCTGGACGTCGCGGAAGTACTCGGCCATGGTCAGGCCGGCCAGCGCGACGCGCAGACGCGTCCCCGGCGGCTCGTCCATCTGGCCGAAGACCAGCGCGGTCTTGTCGATGACGCCCGAGTCGGACATCTCCTCGATGAGGTCGTTGCCCTCACGGGTACGCTCACCGACGCCCGCGAACACCGACACACCGTCGTGGTTGTTGGCGACGCGGTAGATCATTTCCTGGATCAGCACGGTCTTGCCGACCCCGGCACCACCGAACAGACCGATCTTGCCGCCCTTGACGTACGGGGTCAGCAGGTCGATGACCTTGATGCCGGTCTCGAACATCTCGGTCTTCGACTCGAGCTCGTCGAAGTTCGGCGCCTTGCGGTGGATCGGCCAGCGCTCACCGACGTTGGCGTTCTCCTCGGGGACGTTCAGCACCTCGCCGAGGGTGTTGAACACCTTGCCCTTGGTGAAGTCGCCGACCGGCACGGTGAGGCCGGTGCCGGTGTCGGTCACCGGGGCCTGGCGGACCAGACCGTCGGTGGGCTGCATCGAGATCGCGCGGACCAGGCCGCCGCCCAGGTGCTGGGCGACCTCCAGGGTCAGCGTCTTGCGCTCACCGGCGTTGGCCGGGTCGTCGATTTCGACGTGCAGCGCGTTGTAGATCTCCGGCATCGCGTCGACGGGGAACTCCACGTCGACGACCGGGCCGATCACCCGGGCGACGCGGCCCGTCGCGACGGCCGTATCAACAATGGTCGTCATTACTTGTCACTCCCCGCGTTCGCGTCGGCCAGGGCACTGGAGCCACCGACGATCTCGCTGATTTCCTGGGTGATTTCGGCCTGGCGGGCCGCGTTGGCAAGCCGGGAGAGCGTGTTGATCAGCTCTCCGGCGTTGTCGGTCGCCGACTTCATCGCGCGGCGGGTGGCGGCGTGCTTGGAAGCGGCCGACTGGAGCAGCGCGTTGTAGATACGGCTCTCGACGTAGCGCGGCAGCAGAGCGTCGAGGACGTCCTCCGCCGACGGCTCGAAGTCGAACAGCGGCAGGATCTCGCCCTGGGGGGCTGCTTCCTTCGCCACCTCGTCGAGGCTGAGCGGCAGCAGGCGGTCGTCGATCGCCGTCTGCGTCATCATCGAGACGAACTCGGTGTAGACGATGTGGATCTCGTCCACACCGCCCTCGGCCGTGTCCTTCTCGATGGCCTCGATGAGGGGCCCCGCGACCGTCTTGGCGTCCCCGTACGTGGGTTCGTCGGTGAAGCCGGTCCACGAGTCGGCCAGGGGCCGCTCACGGAAGTTGTAGTGCGCGATGCCGCGGCGGCCGACGACGTACGTCTCGACCTCGCGTCCCGCGCTCTCCAGCCTCCCGGTGAGCTGCTCCGCCGCCTTGATCGCGTTGGCGTTGAAGGCCCCCGCGAGGCCGCGGTCGCTCGTGAGGAGCAGGACCGCGGACCGGGTGGGCGCCTCGGACTCGGTGGTCAGCGGATGCTTCGTGTTCGACCCGGTCGCCACCGCCGTGACCGCGCGCGTCAGCTCGGTCGCGTACGGCGTGGAGGCCGCCACCTTGCGCTGCGCCTTGACGATGCGCGAGGCGGCGATCATCTCCATCGCCTTGGTGATCTTCTTGGTCGCGGAGACGGACCGGATGCGACGCTTGTAGACCCGGAGCTGGGCTCCCATGAGTCAGGTCCCTTCGGTCGTCACTTGGCAGCGGTCGCGGGGGCGTCGTCGCCGAGCAGCTTGCCGTCCGAGGTCTCGAACTGCTTCTTGAACGCCGCGATGGCGTCGCCGACGGCGGTCAGGGTGTCCTCGGACATCTTGGCGCCCTCCTTGATGGAGGTCATCAGCCCCTGCTCGTTGCGGTGCAGGTAGTCCAGCAGCTCGCGCTCGAAGCGACGGATGTCGGAGACCGGCACCTCGTCCATCTTGCCGGTGGTGCCGGCCCAGACGGAGACGACCTGATCCTCGGTGGCCATCGGCTGGTACTGGTCCTGCTTGAGCAGCTCGACCAGGCGCGAACCCCGGTTGATCTGCTGCTTGGAGGCCGCGTCCAGGTCGGAGCCGAAGGTCGCGAAGGCCTCCAGCTCGCGGTACTGGGCGAGGTCCAGGCGCAGCCGGCCGGAGACCTGGCGCACCGCCTTGTGCTGGGCGGAGCCACCGACGCGGGAGACCGAGATACCGACGTTCAGCGCGGGCCGCTGGCCGGCGTTGAACAGGTCGGACTCCAGGAAGCACTGGCCGTCGGTGATGGAGATGACGTTGGTCGGGATGAACGCCGAGACGTCGTTGGCCTTGGTCTCCACGATGGGCAGACCCGTCATGGAGCCGGCGCCCTCCGCGTCGGAGAGCTTGGCGCAACGCTCCAGGAGACGCGAGTGCAGGTAGAAGACGTCTCCGGGGTACGCCTCGCGCCCCGGCGGGCGGCGCAGCAGCAGGGACACGGCGCGGTAGGCGTCGGCCTGCTTGGAGAGGTCGTCGAAGATGATGAGGACGTGCTTGCCCTCGTACATCCACTGCTGGCCGATGGCGGAACCGGTGTACGGCGCCAGGTACTTGAAGCCGGCCGGGTCGGACGCCGGGGAGGCCACGATGGTCGTGTACTCCAGGGCGCCGGCCTCTTCGAGCGCACCACGCACGGAGGCGATGGTGGAGCCCTTCTGGCCGATGGCGACGTAGATGCAGCGGACCTGCTTCTTCGGGTCGCCGCTGCGCCAGTTGTCCCGCTGGTTGATGATCGTGTCGACGGCCAGGGCGGTCTTGCCCGTCTGGCGGTCGCCGATGATCAGCTGGCGCTGGCCGCGGCCGATCGGGGTCATGGCGTCGACGGCCTTGTACCCGGTCTCCATGGGCTCGTGCACCGACTTGCGCTGCATGACCGTGGGGGCCTGCAGTTCGAGGGCGCGGCGGCCCGAGGTCTCGATGTCGCCGAGGCCGTCGATCGGGGTGCCGAGGGGGTCGACCACGCGGCCGAGGTAGCCCTCGCCCACGCCGACCGACAGGACCTCACCGGTACGCGTGACCGGCTGGCCCTCCTCGATGCCGCTGAACTCGCCGAGGACGATCGCACCGATCTCGCGCTCCTCAAGGTTGAGGGCGAGACCAAGGGTGCCGTCCTCGAACTTCAGCAGCTCGTTCGCCATGGCCGAGGGCAGTCCCTCGACCCGGGCGATGCCGTCGCCGGCGACGGTGACAGTTCCGACCTCCTCGCGCGAGGCCGCGTCCGGCTTGTACGACTGGACAAAGTTCTCCAGCGCGTCCCGGATCTCCTCCGGCCGGATCGTGAGCTCCGCCATCTGGGTTCCCTGCTCTCCTTGTTGGGCCCGAAGTACTTTGGGGGTTCCTGGGGGCTCCCCCCAGAACTTCTTCATCCTGTGGACGGCCCAACCGGGCCGTTGGATCTAGCTGTTGGTTCTGCTCGGTGTGCCGCGCGGGGCAGGCCGGGTCAGCCGGCCATCCGACGGCTCGCGTCGTCGAGACGGTCCGCGACGGAACCGTTGATGACCTCGTCGCCCACCTGGACCCGGACTCCGCCTACCACCTCGGGGTCCACCTCCAGGTTGAGGTGCATCGTGCGGCCGTACAGCTTGGCGAGCGCGTCGCCGAGCCGCCGCTGCTGCACCGTGGTCAGCGCGACCGCGGAGGTCACGATGGCGACCAGCCGGTTGCGCCGGTCCGCGGCCAGCTTGGACACGGTCTCCAGACCGCTTTCCAGGCTACGTCCTCGCGGCTGCGAGACGAGGCGCGCGATCAGGCGCTCCGTCGTGCTGTGCGCGCGGCCGGCCAGCAGGGACCGCACCAGCTCCGCCTTGGCGGCGGCCGGGGCGGCCGAGTCGGTCAGCGCGGCGCGCAGCGCGTGGTCGGAGGCGGCGATCCGGCCGAAGCGGAAGAGTTCGTCCTCCACGTCGTCCAGCGCACCGGCCCGCTGTGCGGCCGTGAGGTCGGCCAGGGCGGCCAGCTCCTCCAGGGTGTCCACCAGATCGCGCGAACGCGACCAGCGGGCGCGCACGACTCCGGCCACCAGATCGGCGGTGGCACCGCTGACCTGGCCGCCGATGAGGCGCTGGGCCAGGGTGGCCTTGGCCTCGGCGGGCTGCGCCGGGTCGGTGAGGACCCGACGCAGGGACACCTCGCGGTCGAGCAGCGCAGTGACGGCTGCCAGCTCGTCGGCGAGCGTGACGGCGTCCACGGACGCGGAGTCCGTCAGGGCGTCGAGACGCTCAACGGCGGCGGACAGTGCCTCGCGGCTCGCTCCGTTCATCGCGCAGCCTCTGCCTTCGCGTCGAGTTCGTCGAGGAAGCGGTCGATCGTGCGGCTCTGCCGCGCGTGGTCCTCAAGGGACTCGCCGACCAGCTTCCCGGCCAGGTCGGTGGCCAGCCGGCCGACGTCCTGGCGCAGGGACTGCGCGGCGGCCTTGCGGTCGGCCTCGATCTGGGCGTGGCCGGCGGCGATGATCTCCTCGCGCTGCCGCTGGCCTTCCGCACGCATCTCCTGGATGAGCACGGCACCCTGCTCCTGGGCCTCCGAGCGCAGCCGGGCCGCCTCGTGCCGGGCCTCGGCGAGCTGGGCCTTGTACTGCTCCAGCACGCTGTCGGCTTCGGTCTTGGCAGCCTCGGCCTTCTCCATCCCGCCCTCGATGGCCTCGCGGCGCTCGTCCAGAACCTTGTTGATGTTCGGGAGGAGCTTCCAGGCGAGGAGGCCGAAGACGATGACGAAGGCGATGGCGCCGATGACCAGTTCGGGGATCGGCGGGACGAGGGGGTTCTCCGCGTCCTCGGCCGCGAGCATCAGCAATGAGCTCACTTCAGTGCCTTCCGTCTAGTGGGCGTTCGTCGAACGGTCGGATCAGGGGCCGTAGACGAACGGCATGACCAGACCGATGAGGGCGAGCGCCTCACAGAAGGCGAAGCCGAGGATCTGGTTGGCGCGGATCAGGCCGGCCGCCTCGGGCTGCCGGGCGAGGGCCTGCGTGCCGTTACCGAAGATGATGCCGACGCCGACGCCGGGGCCAATGGCGGCGAGACCGTAACCGATGGAACCGAGGGAGCCGGTAACGCCATCGGCGGCAAGGGTCTGGAGAGCGGACATGCCGGTTCTTCCTTCTCTTTACAAGGGCCGGTGGGGGTTGGCCACCGGACGATCAGGGGATCTGCTGGACGGGCGCTCAGTGATGCTCGGCGACGGCGCCCTGGAGGTAAGTGCAGGTGAGGAGCACGAAGACGTACGCCTGAAGCGCCTGGATGAACAGCTCGAAGGCGGTCATCACGATGGTCATGATGAACGAGACCCCGGCGTACGCGATACCGATGCCGTTCAGCAGGTACCAGCTCGCGATCGTGAACAGCAGGATCAGCGTGTGGCCCGCGAACATGTTGGCGAACAGTCGCACGGCGTGCGTGAACGGCCGCACCAGCAGGTTCGAGAACAGTTCGATGAACGCGGCCAGGTAGGCAACCGGACCGAGCGACTTGTCGAAGCCCGTCACGTTCTTCCAGAAGCCGGTCCAGCCCTGGCGCTTGAAGGTGAGGCTGATCCAGGTCACGTAGACGACCGCGGCCAGCACGGCCGGGTACGAGATGACCGAGGTGACCGGGAACTGGGCGACCGGAATGATCGACCAGAGGTTCATCATCCAGACGAAGAAGAAGAGGGAGACGACGAGCGGCACCCACTTCTCGCCTTCCTTCTTGCCCATCGTCTCGTAGACGACGCCGCGGCGGATGAAGTCGTAGCCGGCCTCGGCGACCATCTGGAGCTTGCCCGGAACGACCTTCGGCTTGCTGAAGGCGGCCCAGAAGAAGCCGACGATGATGACCGACCCGAGCAGGGCCAGCAGCATCGTCTTGTTGAAGTACAGATTGCTGTCCCCGTCACCGAACAGCGGCTCGAACAGGAACGAGTGCAGGCCCGGGGCCGGGAAGCCACATCCGTCGAAGATGTGGCAATTGGTCTCGAAGGCGAGCACCTGCGTCGGGTCAGCACTCACCGCGGGCTCCTTCAGCGTGGCGCATAGGTACGGCAACCTCGATGTGTCGGCGCGGCGCGGAGCCGCTGGTCGGCACTGGACTGGTGGTTCGGGTGTGGGGGCGGCTCTCGGGCGCCCGGGGTCGCGGTCGTGCGGGCATCAGTTGTGACGCCCGCGCCCGCAACGCCGCAGTTGGAACCGGACAATAGCAGTGTCGAGAACCGCCATTTATCCCGGCCCTACCTCTCATGCGGCGGACCCCGACTTCGCCTCCGGCTTGGCGTCGGTCGCCTCAGGGTTCACGTAGAGGATCTTGGCCTTCGTGTGGGCGAGCGCCTGGGCCGCGATCCACACGAGGGTGGTCGCGACGATGGTGCTCGCGAACGCCTTGGGACTGAACAGGCTCGTGTTCTTGAAGGCCGCCACGAAGACGAACAGCAGCAGGAGTTGCGCGGTGTACAGCGCGAGCCCCATGGCCTGGAAGATCTGCGGGTACGCCTTCGCCACCCACTGCAGGACGCCGAGTCCGATGCCCATGAACAGGATCACCACGAGGGCGGCGATCCCGGCACCGAGGGCGCCCTTGCCGCCCGCCACGAACGCGCTGACGACAGCGGCGATCGCGCCGGCGGCGGCTGTGGGGACAGCGGTCCGCAGGAGGAGGCGGGTGTCTTGGGAGGACATGGCGGCAGCTCCGCAGCTGGGTGGGGCAAGGTTTGCGGGGACGAGCGTAGAGCCGGGGCGGAGAGAGGACCTCCGGCCAACGTGCCGTCGTGCGACGGCTCTTCGACCCTGTTCCCTCGGCTTCGTGAACGGTATCACAAACTATTTGATGAGGTCTTTACCTCGAACGTGTGCTTACTGTCACACGTGAGGGCTAACCCGCCCGTTTGGGCGTGACCTCTGGTCAACATGTCTGGTATTAACGGGATTTTGCCCCCGGTTCGATGAGTACGGCGCGTTACGGTGAACCTGCAACGATCTGCGGGAGCACCCGTGACCACCCCGGGTCCGGACCCCGTCCGGCCTCTCACCGGCTCGACGCGGCCTTGCGCCGCTCCTCCAGGTCGTCTCCGGCCCGCAGGGCGGTGGCCCCGTTGAGGGTCCGGGTGGGCGCGGAGGGCCGCCGGCCGGCCTCCGCGGCCTCGCGGGCGGCGGCCGCCTCGGCCCGCGCGCGGCGCAGGGCGGCCCTCCTGCGGCGGTAGCGGGGCGGCACGACGGACTCCGCCCAGTGCGGCACCCGGGGCCGGAAGCGGGGCAGCAGGAGCAGCACCAGGCCCACCCCGCTCAGCGCCACCACGGCCAGCACGATCCACATGGAGGCCGAGTTCACCGAGTAGGCGAGGGTGCCGAAGGAGATGAGCGCGCACCAGAAGTACATGATCAGCACCGCGCGGCTCTTGGAGTGCCCGAGCTGGAGCAGCCGGTGGTGCAGGTGCCCGCGGTCGGCCGCGAACGGCGACTGCCCGCGCCAGGTGCGCCGTACGACGGCCAGGACGAGGTCCACGGCCGGTACGGCGATGATCGTCAGCGGCAGCACCAGGGGGATGTACGAGGGCACCGTCTCGTGCACCGCGTCGCGCTCGGAACCGGCGAACAGGTTGAGCGCGCTCGGGTCGACCTGCCCCGTGATGGAGATGGCCCCGGCGGCCAGCACGAGGCCGATGAGCATCGAGCCGGAGTCGCCCATGAAGATCCGGGCGGGCGGCATGTTGTGCGGCAGGAAGCCCAGGCACATCCCGATGAGGATCGCCGAGAACAGCGAGGCGGGGGCCGCGGCCTCCAGCCCGTAGCCGTACCAGATGCGGTAGGCGTACAGGAAGAAGGGGATCGCCGAGATGCACACCATGCCGGCGGCCAGTCCGTCGAGTCCGTCCACGAAGTTGACCGCGTTGACGGTGATCAGCACGATCGTCACGGTCAGCAGGTTGCCCTGCCAGGAGCTGAGCAGCACCGTCCCGACGCCGGGGACCGGCAGCCACAGGATCGTGAGGCCCTGGATGACCATGACACCGGCCGCGATCAGCTGACCGCCGAGCTTCACCAGGGCGTCGATCTCGAACTTGTCGTCCAGGACTCCGACGATCCAGATGATCGCCGCCCCGGACAGCAGGGCGCGCGGTTCGTGGGAGTCGGCGAAGACCGGGTTGAGGTTGTCCAGGTTGTCGGCGACCAGCAGCCCCGCGCACAGCCCCGCGAACATGGCGATCCCGCCCAGCCGGGGCGTGGGTTCGCGGTGCACGTCACGCGCGCGGATCTCCGTCATCGCCCCGGCCACGATCGCGAACTTCCGCACCGGTCCGGTCAGTAGATACGTCACCGCGATCGTGATGCAGAGCGTCAGCAGGTATTCACGCACGGGCTTCCCCACAGATTTCGCCGGCCATCTCCAGTGCACACCCTAGCTTCGCGTGCAGGGGTCCCCGGACTTCCGGGTAGCGAGGCCGGTTGCCCGAAAACCCGTACACACAGGGGCAGCAGCCCGTGATCCGGCGGAAATCACCGGCCCCCTCCGCCGTCCCCGGTGTGCGCGGGTCACGGTCAGCGCGGTCCGGGCAGGCCGGTGAGCGCGGTCACCACCGGCCCGAGCGCCTCCTGGATCTCCTCGCCGATGGCCTGGAAGAAGGTCAGCGGGGCGCCGTAGGGGTCGTGCACCTCGTCGGCGTCCACGGTCGGGGCCAGCAGCCAGCCGCGCAGGGCCGCGGCGGCCCGCACGAGGGCCCTGGCCCGCTCGGCGAGGCCGTCCTGGAGCGGGTCGGGCAGCGTGGCCGGGTCTATCGCCCGTACGAGCCGGGTGAACTCCTTGAGCGTGAAGGTGCGCAGCCCGGCGGAGTGCCCCATCGAGATGACCTGCGCGCGGTGGTCGCGGGTCGCGGTGAGGACGAGGTCGGCCTGGATCACGTGCCCGTCGAGGAGTTCGCGCCCCTTGAAGCCGCTCGCGTCGGCCCCGAAGTCGGCGAGCACCGTCTCGGCGTGCGCCTCCATGGGGGCGCCCTCGTGTCCCCAGGTGCCGGCGCTCTCCACGACGAGTTCGGCGCCGGGCCAGGCGCCGAGCCGGTCACCGAGGGCATGCCGGGTCAGCCGCTCCGTGATGGGCGAGCGGCACACGTTCCCGGTGCTGACGTGGAGGATGCGGAAGGGGGCCGGAGCGTATGTCCCGGCCGGTATGCCTCGCCCCTCTGCGGGGGCCGTCAATTGGCCACCTCAAGGTCGGGTACCACCTTGCGCAGCTCGTCCGCGTCCAGCACCCCGCTGCGCAGCAGCACGGGGGTGTCGCCGCTCACGTCGACGATGGAGGAGGGCACGTTGCCGGAGGTGGGGCCGCCGTCGAGGTAGACGGAGACGGAGTCGCCGAGCATCGCCTGGGCGGCGTCGCAGGTCTCGGGGGCCGGGTGGCCGGTCAGGTTGGCGCTGGAGACGGCCATCGGGCCGAACTCGGTGAGCAGTTCGATCGCGACCGGGTGCAGCGGCATCCGGATCGCGACGGTGCCCCGGGTGTCGCCGAGGTCCCAGGCCAGGGAGGGCTGGTGGCGGGCGACGAGGGTGAGCCCGCCGGGCCAGAACGCGTCGACGAGGTCCCACGCGGTCTCGGAGAAGTCGGTCACCAGCCCGTGCAGGGTGTTCGGCGAGCCGATCAGCACGGGGGTGGGCATGTTGCGGCCCCGGCCCTTCGCGTCGAGCAGGTCGGCGACCGCGTCGGCGCCGAAGGCGTCCGCGCCGATCCCGTAGACGGTGTCGGTGGGCAGCACGACGAGTTCGCCGCGGCGGACGGCGGAGGCGGCCTCGCGCAGGCCGGTGGCGCGGTCGGTCGCGTCGTTGCAGTCGTATCGCCGAGCCATCAGCCGGTCTCCTCAAGGTGCGTGGTGGTGAGCGGGTGGGTGGGACAGGGGCGGGCGAGGGTCACGGCGTGGCCCTGCGGGCGGTGGCGAAGCGCGGGCGCTTGTTGAGGTCGGGGTGGTCGGCGGCGTCCGCCCAGCCCTGCTCCTCGGTGAACAGCCACGGCACCTGTCCGCCCTGGGTGTCGGCGTGCTCGATGACGACGACCCCGCCGGGCCGCAGCAGCCGGTGCGCGGTGCGCTCGATGCGGCGGATGGTGTCGAGTCCGTCCTCGCCGGAGAACAGCGCCATCTGCGGATCGTGGTCGCGGGCCTCGGGAGCGACGTACTCCCATTCGGTCAGCGGGATGTACGGCGGGTTGGAGATCACCAGATCGACCTGGCCGTCCAGTTCGGGCAGCGCGCCGAAGGCGTCGCCCTGGTGCAGGTGCACGCGGGAGCCGGCGGTGTTCCTGCGGGTCCACACGAGGGCGTCCTCGGACAGCTCGACGGCGTGCACGGTGGAGCGCGGCACCTCCTGCGCGAGGGCGAGCGCGATGGCGCCCGAGCCGGTGCACAGGTCGACGATGAGGGGTTCGACCACGTCCATGGCGCGTACGGCGTCTATCGCCCAGCCCACGACCGACTCGGTCTCCGGCCGGGGCACGAACACGCCGGGGCCGACCTGGAGTTCCAGGTAGCGGAAGAAGGCCCGCCCGGTGATGTGCTGGAGCGGCTCGCGGGCCTCGCGGCGGGCGACGGTCTCCCAGTAGCGCGCGTCGAAGTCCGAGTCCTTGACGGTGTGCAGCTCTCCGCGCTTGACGTCGTGCACGAAGGCGGCCAGCTCCTCCGCGTCGTTGCGCGGGGAGGGCACGCCGGCGGCGGCGAGCCGCTGGGTGGCCTGGGCCACCTCGGCGAGCAGGAGGTTCACGCGCCTGTCCTTCCTCTGGCGCCGGCGCCGCCGGCTGCCGCGGCCCCGCGGGAGCGGGGGCCTCGCATGGTCACACTCACGCCGCGGCGAGCTTGGCCGCGGAGTCCGCGTCCACGCACGCCTGGATGACGGCGTCGAGTTCGCCGTCGAGCACCTGATCCAGGTTGTACGACTTGAACCCGACCCGGTGGTCGGAGATGCGGTTCTCGGGGAAGTTGTACGTGCGGATCTTCTCCGAGCGGTCCACGGTGCGCACCTGGCTGCGCCGCGCGTCGGCGGCCTCGCGCTCGGCCGCCTCCTGGGCGGCGGCCAGCAGCCGCGAGCGCAGGATGCGCATGGCCTGCTCCTTGTTCTGGAGCTGGCTCTTCTCGTTCTGGCAGGAGGCCACCACACCGGTGGGCAGGTGCGTGATGCGCACGGCGGAGTCGGTGGTGTTCACGGACTGGCCGCCGGGACCGGAGGAGCGGTACACGTCGATGCGCAGGTCGTTCGCGTGGATCTCGACGTCCACCTCCTCGGCCTCGGGGGTGACGAGGACACCCGCGGCGGAGGTGTGGATGCGGCCCTGCGACTCGGTCGAGGGCACCCGCTGCACGCGGTGCACCCCGCCCTCGTACTTGAGGCGGGCCCACACGCCCTGGCCGGGTTCGGTGGCCCCGTTGCCGCCCTTGGTCTTGACGGCGACCTGGACGTCCTTGTACCCGCCGAGTTCGGACTCCGTGGAGTCGATGATCTCGGTCTTCCAGCCCACGCGTTCCGCGTAGCGCAAGTACATGCGCAGCAGGTCGCCGGCGAACAGGGCGGACTCGTCGCCGCCGGCGCCCGCCTTGATCTCCAGGATGACGTCCTTGTCGTCGCTGGGGTCGCGCGGGACCAGGAGCAGCCGCAGCTTCTCCGTCAGCTCCTCGCGACGCTCCTCCAGCTCCTTGACCTCGGCGGCGAAGTCCGGGTCCTCGGCGGCGAGTTCACGGGCGGTGCCGATGTCGTCACCGGTCTGCCGCCAGGCGCGGTAGGTGCCGACGATGGGGGTCAGCTCCGCGTACCGCTTGCTCAGCCTGCGCGCGTTCGCCTGGTCGGCGTGGACCGAAGGGTCGGCGAGCTTCTGCTCCAGATCGGCGTGCTCGCCGATCAGTTCCTCGACCGCCTCGAACATCTCCGGGCTCCTGTTACTGCTCACGAGAGGGCTGCGACAGCCGTCCGGCGGACGGCTGGAAGAAAAAGCGCCGGCCCCGGTCGCCCCGTGGGGCGGCCGAGGACCGGCGCGGGTGGCTCGCTACTTCTTGGCGGAGCCGGCAGCCTTGCCGAAGCGGGCCTCGAAGCGGGCCACGCGGCCGCCGGTGTCGAGGATCTTCTGCTTGCCCGTGTAGAACGGGTGGCACTCGGAGCACACGTCGGCACGGATGGTGCCGTTGTCGACGGTGCTGCGGGTCGTGAACGACGCGCCACAGGTGCAGCTGACCTGCGTCTCGACGTACTGGGGGTGGATGTCGCGCTTCAAGGGTGTCTCCTAGTTTCGGGAGGGTGCCGGGTCGTACGAGCGGATTGTCCGTACGTGAACCGGGACCGACGTACCAGTCTGCCAGGACCGGCCGCATCCCCCAAAACCGGGGTACGGCCGCAGGTATTCCCCGGGGCGGGCCACCAGCCGGACTATCCGCTGACGACCCCGTCGGCGCCGCCCTCGGCGTCCCCGTCGGTGGCCGTCCTCGGGACGGGCTTGTCGCCCTTGAGCGCCTGCCACACCTGCTGGTCCCTGGCGGTGTCGGGCAGCACCCGGTTGGCGTTCATCTGGTCGTAGCGCACCGGCAGCGTGACCATCGTCGTCCCGGAGGAGTCCACGCCCTTCACGGACTTCCCGAAGGAGGCGAGCGAGCCCACCGAGTCGAGGCCGGAGTCGGTCGTGATCGCGCTGGTCGCGGCGGAGGCCAGCTTGTACGCCTTCGCGGGGTTGCCCAGGACGCCGACGTGCTCGACGCGCTGGAGCAGCGCCTTCACGAACGCCTGCTGCAACTGGATGCGGCCGAGGTCGCTGCCGTCGCCGACGCCGTGCCGGGTGCGCACCAGCGCGAGGGACTTCTCGCCGTCGAGGGTGTGCCGCCCCGCCGCGAGGGACAGGTGGCTCTTCGGGTCCTGGATGTCCTTGTGCGTGGTGACCGGGATGCCGCCGAGGGTGTCGACGAGCTTCTTGAACCCGGTGAAGTCGACCTCGACGTAGTGGTCCATGCGGATGCCGGACATCGCCTCGACGGTCTTGACCGCGCACGCGGGCCCACCGGTCTGGTAGGCGCTGTTGAACATCTGCTGGCGCGCCCCGGGCACCCGCTTCCCCTCGGGAGTGGTGCACTGCGGCCGGTCGACGAGGGTGTCGCGCGGTATGGAGACCACGCTGGCCTTCTTGTGGCCCTTGTAGAGGTGCACCACCATCGCGGTGTCCGAGCGGGCGGTGCCCTCGTCGGCGCCGTACTGCCCGTTGGCCCCCGAACGCGAGTCCGAACCGAGGACCAGGAGGTCCATCGAGCCGTTGTCGGCGTCGGCCGGCCGGTCGTCGCCGAGGGCCGCGTCGATGTCGACGCCCTTGATGTTGTGGTTCAGGTGGTAGTACGCGTAACCGAGCCCGGAGCCGCCGAGGACGACCACCCCGGCCGCGCTCCAGGCGGCCACGACGAGCCCTCTGCGTCGGGCGCGGGGCCTGCGGCGGCGCCCCTTGCCGGCTCTGCGGCGCGGCGCACTGTCCGGGGCCGTGCTGGTCTCAGGCATGTGCTCCTCAGCTCTCCTGCCGTTCGGCTACCCCCCTGGCGGTATGTCCTGTTCCGGTCCGTGCTACGGGCCGGCACCGGGCCAGCGTCGCACAGCGGCCTGAGCGTTCCCGGGGCGTGGGAACGGCGTCCCGGACCCGGCTACTTCGCCGCCACACGCGCGTGACCTGCGGTTTCCTCGTACGAGGGGCGCGCCCGGACGCGTGGGCCGGCGTACCCCGGCTGTGGCAAAGCTCTCGCGGGGCGGCCCCGGACAGGGACACGGACACGGACACGGACACGGCGGAGGGCCGCCCCCTCGTAAGGGGGCGGCCCTCCGCCGCGTCCGTGCGTCCGTCGCTCAGGCCCGCGAGGACGAGAGCGTCACTCGTTGCCGTTGTTGTTGACCCCGGGTGTCGTCTTCTGGATCTGGAGCAGGAACTCCGCGTTGGACTTCGTCTTCTTCATGCGGTCCAGCAGCAGCTCGATCGCCTGCTGCTGGTCGAGCGCGTGCAGCACCCGGCGCAGCTTCCAGACGATGCCCAGCTCCTCGTTGTTGAGGAGGATCTCCTCCTTACGAGTGCCGGAGGCGTCGACGTTGACGGCGGGGAAGATCCGCTTGTCGGCGAGCTTGCGGTCGAGGACGAGCTCCATGTTGCCGGTGCCCTTGAACTCCTCGAAGATCACCTCGTCCATGCGGGAGCCGGTGTCGACCAGCGCGGTGGCGAGGATGGTCAGCGAACCGCCGTCCTCGATGTTGCGCGCCGCTCCGAAGAACCGCTTCGGCGGGTAGAGCGCGGTCGAGTCGACACCACCGGAGAGGATGCGCCCGGAGGCCGGGGCCGCCAGGTTGTAGGCGCGGCCCAGACGGGTGATGGAGTCCAGCAGCACGACGACGTCGTGGCCCAGCTCCACGAGGCGCTTGGCCCGCTCGATGGCGAGTTCGGCGACCGTGGTGTGGTCCTCGGCGGGCCGGTCGAAGGTCGAGGAGATGACCTCGCCCTTGACCGAGCGCTGCATGTCGGTGACCTCTTCCGGACGCTCGTCGACCAGGACGACCATCAGGTGGCACTCGGGGTTGTTCGTGGTGATCGCGTTGGCGACCGCCTGCATGATCATGGTCTTGCCGGCCTTCGGCGGGGCCACGATCAGTCCGCGCTGGCCCTTGCCGATGGGGGCGACCAGATCGATGATCCGCGTGGTGAGCACCCCGGGGTCGGTCTCCAGACGGAGCCGGTCCTGCGGGTACAGCGGGGTCAGCTTCTGGAACTCGGGCCGGCCGCGGCCGGACTCGGGCGCCATGCCGTTGACCGAGTCGAGGCGCACGAGCGCGTTGAACTTCTCGCGCCGCTCGCCGTCCTTGGGCTGACGGACCGCGCCGGTGACGTGGTCGCCCTTGCGCAGGCCGTTCTTGCGGACCTGGGCCAGCGAGACGTACACGTCGTTGGGGCCCGGCAGGTAGCCGGAGGTCCGGATGAACGCGTAGTTGTCGAGGATGTCGAGGATGCCCGCGACGGGGATCAGGACGTCGTCGTCGTGGACCTGCGGCTCGCTGATCTCGTCACGGCCCCGGCGGCCCCTGCGGTCGCGGTAGCGTCCGCGCCGGCCGCGACGGCCGCCCTCGTCGTCGAAGTCGTCCTGGCGGTTGTCCCGGTTGTCGCGGTCGTGCTGCTTCTGCCGGTTCTGGCCGCCGCCCGACTGGTCGTCGCCGCCGCCCTTGTTGCCGCGCCGGTTGTTGTCCCGGTCCCGGTTGCCCTCGCGGTTGTTGTCGCGGTTGCCCCCGCCGTCGCGGTTGTTGTCGCGGTTGCCGCCGCCGTCGCGGTTGTTGCGGTCGCGCCGGTTGTTGCGGTCCCGGGTGCGGCCCTCGGCGTTGTTGCCCTCGCCGTCCGTGTGCTGGCCGCCCTGTCCGCCGTCCTGGCGGTCCTGGCGGTCCTGCTTCTGGCGGCCCTCGCCGCGCTCCGCGGTCTCGGTCCTGGCCTCGCCGCCCGCCGTCTCGGGGCTGCCCGCCTCGGCGGTGGCCCGGCGGCGGCGACGCTCGCCCGCGGGCTGCTCCTCGGCGCCGGCGCCCTGCTCGGCGGCCTTGGGGGCCTGACCGGGGATGTCGATCTGCTGCTGACCGGAGGGGTCGGGCTGCTGGGCGCGCTCCGCCTTGGCGGTGGGCTCCTTCGCGGCCGGCTCCTTCGCGGGAGCGGCGGGAGCGGCCTCCTTCTCGGCGTCCTCGCCGGTGCGGGTCTTGGCCGTCGCACGCCGCTTGGGCTTGCTCGGCGCGCCCTCGGCGCTCTTGGCCGGAGCGGCGGCCCCGTTGCCCGCCTGCGCCTCCTTGATGACGTCGATCAGCTGGCTCTTGCGCATCCGCGCGGTGCCCCTGATACCGAGGCCGGAGGCGACCTGCTGAAGTTCTGCCAGCACCATGCCGTCAAGGCCGGTGCCGCGGCGCCGCCGGGTTCCGGCCGAGGCACCGGAGGCAGCATCCGTGGTGGGCGCGGCCGCATCAGCCGTGCTGTCGGCACTCATGCCCATCAGATCGGTGGTGTCGCTCACGAAGGGTCCTTCCCTGGAGCGGACGTCGGCCTGTCTGGCTCGGCGACCGGTTGTGCTGTCCGGCTGTGGTCCTCGGTGTACGGACTGTGCCGGGGCGGTGGACCGCCAAAGAGGCGGAAGAATACGGTGGTGGGGACGGCTGACTCAGCCGTGTCACCACTTGTCTGTGTCACGAGGCTGGTTCACGCCCGTTCCGGAGCGGATCGGCGCCGCTTCATGCCGAGGTCGTCCCGCTGGGGAATTCCTGGGTGTGGCATGGAGCGGTACGGAGGCTCCCGGAAGATGAGTCGTCCCGTCCTGAGCTGCTGACGGTGACAGGAACTGCGGTGACACGAAGCACCTCGTCGACCAGTGGTCGGGTGCGTACCACAGGTTAACAGTACCGTATCCAACAAATATTCCCCCTCTCTTGTCCTGGCAACCGCGGATCACGGTGCCAGCGGCAGCACACTCGCGCCCGCGGTGTCGAGCGCGAGCCGGTTGGCCGCCCACCCGTCGCCCGCGAGCCGCGCGACCTTGTCGGCCGCGTCGCCTTGGACCAGCGCGAGGACCGTGGGGCCCGCGCCGGAGATGACCGCGGGGACCCCGTCGGCCCGCAGGCGTTCCACCAGGGCCAGCGAGTCGGGCATCGCCGGGGCCCGGTACTCCTGGTGGAGCCGGTCCTCGGTGGCCGTGTAGAGCAGCTCGGGGCGCCTGGTCAGGGCCTCGACGAGCAGTGCGGCGCGCCCCGCGTTGGCGGCGGCGTCGGCGTGCGGGACGGTGCGCGGCAGCAGTCCGCGCGCGGTCTCGGTGAGCACCGGGTTGCCGGGGACGAAGACCACGGGGACGACGGACGCGTGCGGCGTCATCCGGAGGGCCTGCGCGGACCCCCCGTCCATCCAGGACAGGGTGAACCCGCCCAGCAGACAGGCCGCGACGTTGTCCGGATGGCCCTCGATCTCGGTGGCCAGCTCCAGCAGCGCCGGGTCGTCGAGCCGGTTCTCGCCGCCGATGGTGACCGCGCGGGCGGCGACGACGGCGGCGCAGATCGCGGCGGAGGAGGAGCCGAGGCCCCGGCCGTGCGGGATGCGGTTGGCGCAGACGATCTCCAGTCCGCGCGGCTGTCCGCCCAGCAGGTCGAAGGCGGCGCGCAGGGACCGCACCAGCAGGTGGTTCTCGTCGCGGGGCAGCGAGTCGCCGCCCTCACCCGCGATGTCGATCCGCAACCCGGAGTCGGCCACCCGGACCACGACGTCGTCGTAGAGCCCCAGCGCGAGTCCGAAGGCGTCGAAACCGGGGCCGAGATTGGCGCTGGAGGCGGGGGTGCGCACCCGGACGGCGGCGGCGCGGAAGGCGGGAGGGGCCATCGCTCGTGGACTCTCCTTGTGACGGCTCGTGACGGCGGGCGGGACGACCGCCCCATTTCGTACGGCCGGTTCGGACGGCCGCACGGACGATGACGGTCGGATGTGCGGAATTTACGTGCTGGGCCGGGGTTTTTCCGCGCTTGTGAGGAACTGCGGAATCATCCAGGGGCCACAACGGCGGCAGCACCGCGGCACGGGCGGCGGGGCAGGTGGGGTACAGCCTATCGAAGGAAGGATGCGCGGCGACATAGGGCGCACAGGAGGCGCACGGCGCGTGTCGCGTGCCCCGTGTGCGACCCGGGGGGATTCGCCCTCTGACGGGCCGTATGCGGTGGGTCGTCCCCGCGAGTCGCCCCCGCGTCCACCCGGGGCCGGGTGCCGTACCGGCTCGTACGGCACCCGCGCGCGCCGTGGCCGCTACGCGAGACCGAGGCGTTCGGCCGCCGCCGCGGCGTCGACCGGGATGACGGTGGGCCGCGGGGCGCCCTCGGTGGCCCGGTCCGGGTCCTTGAGCCCGTTGCCGGTGACCGTGCAGACGATGCGCTGACCGGGTTCGACCTTGCCCAGTTCCGCTGCCTTGAGCAGGCCGGCGACCGAGGCGGCCGAGGCGGGCTCGACGAAGACGCCCTCCTGTCCCGCCAACAGCCGGTAGGCGGCGAGGATCTGCCGGTCGGTCACCTCGTCGATGAGACCGCCCGACGCGTCGCGGGCGGCGAGCGCCTGCTTCCAGGAGGCGGGGTTGCCGATCCGGATGGCGGTCGCGAGGGTCTGCGGGTCCTTGACGACCTCCCCGCGCACGATGGGCGCCGAACCACTCGCCTGGAAGCCCCACATGCGCGGCGTGTGCGTGGACACCCCGTCGGCGGCGTACTCGGTGTACCCCTTCCAGTACGCGGTGATGTTGCCCGCGTTGCCGACCGGGAGGACGTGGATGTCGGGGGCGTCGCCGAGCGCGTCGACGATTTCGAAGGCCGCGGTCTTCTGGCCCTCGATACGCACCGGGTTGACCGAATTGACGAGCGCCACCGGGTAGTTGTCGGAGAGCGCGCGGGCGAGCGTGAGGCAGTCGTCGAAGTTGCCGTCGACCTGGAGGATCTTCGCGCCGTGCACGAGGGCCTGGCCCATCTTGCCGAGCGCGATCTTGCCCTGCGGCACGAGGACGGCGCTGACCATCCGGGCGCGTACCGCGTAGGCGGCGGCCGAGGCGGAGGTGTTGCCGGTGGAGGCGCAGATGACGGCCTTCGCGCCCTCCTCCTTGGCCCGCGTGATGGCCATCGTCATGCCGCGGTCCTTGAAGGACCCGGTGGGGTTCGCGCCCTCGACCTTGAGGTGCACCTCGCACCCGGTGCGCTCGGAGAGCACCTGCGCGTGGACGAGGGGCGTGCCGCCCTCGCCGAGCGAGACGATCTGCGTGGTGGAGGACACCGGCAGCCGGTCCCGGTACTCCTCGATGATGCCGCGCCACTGGTGGACCATGACTGCCTACTCTCCTTCGACCCGCATGATGCTGGCGACGCCCCGCACGGTGTCGAGGCGACGCAGCGCCTCGACGGTGGTGGTCAGGGCCGCGTCGGGGGCCCGGTGGGTGACGACGACGAGGCTGGCCTCGCCGCTCCCGTCCCCGCGTCCCTGCTGGCGCACCGTGTCGATCGATACGCCCTGCTCGGCGAAGACCGTCGCGACCTGGGCGAGCACGCCCGGCTTGTCGGCCACGTCGAGGCTGATGTGGTAGCGCGTGACGACCGCGCCCATGCCGTTCACCGGGAGGCCGGTGTAGACGGACTCGCCGGGGCCGGTGGCGCCGGCGAGCCGGTTGCGGCACACGGCGACGAGGTCGCCGAGAACGGCCGAGGCGGTCGGCGCGCCGCCGGCCCCGGGCCCGTAGAACATGAGCCGTCCGGCCGCCTCCGACTCGACGAACACCGCGTTGTACGCCTCGCGGACGGAGGCCAGCGGGTGGCTGAGCGGAAGCATCGCGGGGTGGACGCGGGCGGTGACGGTGCGGCCGTCGGCGGCGCGTTCGCAGATCGCGAGGAGTTTGATGGTGCAGCCCATGGCGCGCGCGGAGGCGAAGTCGGAGGCGGTCACCTCGGTCATGCCCTCGCGGTACACGTCGTCGAGCCTGACCCGGGTGTGGAAGGCGATCCCGGCGAGGATCGCGGCCTTCGCGGCGGCGTCGAAACCCTCGACGTCGGCGGTCGGGTCGGCCTCGGCGTAGCCCAGGGCGGTGGCCTCGTCGAGGGCCTCCTGGTAGCCGGCGCCGGTCGAGTCCATCTTGTCGAGGATGAAGTTGGTCGTGCCGTTGACGATGCCGAGCACGCGGTTGACGTGGTCGCCGGCGAGGGACTCGCGCAGCGGCCGGATCAGCGGGATCGCCCCGGCGACGGCGGCCTCGTAGTAGAGGTCGCGGCCGTGTTCCTGGGCGGCGGCGTGCAGGGTGGTGCCGTCCTGGGCGAGCAGCGCCTTGTTCGCGGAGACGACGGAGGCGCCGTGCTCGAAGGCGGTGGTGATGAGGGTGCGGGCGGGCTCGATGCCGCCGATCACCTCGACCACGACGTCGATGTCCCCGCGTTTGACGAGGGCGGTGGCGTCGGTCGTGACGAGGGCCGGGTCGACGCCCTCGCGGACCTTCCCGGGGCGGCGCACGGCCACCCCCGCGAGCTCCACCGGGGCGCCGATCCGCGCGGCGAGGTCGTCGGCGTGCGTCGTCATGATGCGCGCCACCTCTGAGCCGACTACCCCACAGCCCAGCAGCGCCACCTTCAGCGGACGCGTACGCATCATCCGACCTCGTTTCCTTACTTCTGTTGCGGTGGGTCCAGTCTCACGCACCGGACGGGAGTTTTTACCCCCCGTCCGGATGACGAGACGACTATTTCATCAGCCGACATCGAGCCGGAGGAGATCCTCTTCCGTCTCCCGCCGGACGATCACCCGGCCCCCGCCGTCACGGACGGCGACGACGGGCGGCCTGAGCGCGTGGTTGTAGTTGCTGGCCATCGACCGGCAGTAGGCGCCGGTGGCGGGGACGGCGAGGAGGTCGCCGGGCGCGAGGTCGGCGGGGAGGAAGGCGTCGCGTACGACGATGTCGCCACTCTCACAGTGCTTGCCCACGACCCGGACGAGCATCGGCTCGGCCTCGGAGGTGCGGGAGGCCAGCGTCACGGTGTAGTCGGCGTCGTAGAGCGCGGTACGGATGTTGTCGGACATCCCGCCGTCCACCGACACGTAGGTGCGCAGCCCTTCGAGCGGCTTGATGGTGCCGACCTCGTACAGCGTGAAGGCGGTGGGCCCGACGATGGCGCGTCCGGGCTCGACGGAGATGCGCGGCACGGCGAGCCCGGCGGACTCGCACTCGCGGGTCACGATCTCGCTGAGCGCCTTCGCGATCTCGTGCGGTTCGCGCGGGTCGTCGTCCGAGGTGTACGCGATGCCGAGGCCGCCGCCGAGGTCGATCTCGGGCAGTTCCACGCCGTGCTCGTCACGGATCTGGGCGAGCAGTCCGACGACCCGGCGTGCGGACACCTCGAAGCCGGCCATGTCGAAGATCTGCGAGCCGATGTGGGAGTGGATGCCGATGAGTTCGACCCCGTCGAGGGTCAGCGCCCGGCGTACCGCCTCGGCCGCGTTGCCGTCGCCGAGCGCGAGCCCGAACTTCTGGTCCTCGTGGGCGGTGGCGATGAACTCGTGGGTGTGCGCCTCGACGCCGACGGTGACCCGGATCTGGACGCGCTGCCGCCTGCCGAGGTCCTGGGCGGTGTGCGAGACGCGGACGAGTTCCTGGAAGGAGTCGACGACGATGCGCCCGACGCCCGCCTCGACGGCCCGGTGGATCTCCTCGGGGGTCTTGTTGTTGCCGTGGAAGGCGATGCGCTCGGCGGGCATCCCGGCGTCGAGCGCGGTGAGCAGCTCGCCGCCCGAGCACACGTCGAGGTTGAGCCCCTCCTCGTGCAGCCAGCGCACGACGGCGCGGGAGAGGAACGCCTTGCCCGCGTAGAACACGTCGGCGCCCTCCCCGAAGGCGGCGCGCCACGCGCGGCAGCGGGCCCGGAAGTCCTGCTCGTCGAGGAAGTAGCCGGGGGTGCCGAACTCCTCGGCGAGCCGGGTGACGGACACCCCGCCGACGGTCAGCGCGCCCTCGGCGGCCGGGTCGCGGGTGACGGTACGGGCCCAGACCTTCGGGTCGAGCGCGTTGAGGTCGGCGGGCGGGGCGGAGTAGTGCCCCTCGGGCAGGACGTCTCCGTGCCGGGGTCCTGCGGGGTGGGCGGAACGGCTCATGACGGGTCTCTCGGTCTCTCTCAGACGAATTCCGGCGCACTGACGCCGAGCAGGGACAGGCCACCGGCGAGCACCGTCCCGGCGGCTTCGGCGAGGGCGAGCCGGGCGCGGTGGGCGGCCAGGGGTTTGTGCCCGCCGAGCGGCAGCACTCCGCCGCACCGGTCGTGGAAGTCGAAGAAGGCCCCGGCCACGAGGACGAGTTCCCGCGCGACGCGTTCGGGCGCCCGCCGCCGGGCGGCGAGCCGCAGCACGGAGGGCCACTCCCCCAGCACGCGCACCAGCCCGGCCCCCTCCGCCCCGCTCTCCCCGGCCTCCGGCCCGAAGCCGAGCTCGCGTGCGTTGCCGACGAGACGGCGGGCCCGGGAGTGCGCGTAGCGCACCAGGAACAGCGGGTTCTCGGCCCGCTGCGCGAGCAGGGTCCCGGGATCGAGTACGGGCCGGTCGTGGGCGGCCGCGGACAACAGGGCCCAGTGCAGGGCGTCCTCGCCGAGAAGCGCGTACGGGTCGCGGACGACGGGGGTGGGCGGGGCGGTACGCGGCGCGAGGCCCTCGGTGGACGAGCGCCGGGCGCGAGCGCCCTGGGCCTGGACGAGCCGGACGACGGCGTCCGCGAAGACCTGAGCCCGCAGGTCGTCCTCGGCGGCCCGCAGCACGAGGTCCGTGTCCGCCAGTTCGTCCCCGTGCCCGTAGCGCGCGCCGTCCCGGGCGACGACCGTCACGAGGGAGCGTTCGCGGCTGCCCCCGTCGAGCGCGATGTTGAGGAACCCGGGCCCGGTGACGCGTACCTCGGCCACCCCTTCGCTCGCGAGCAGCCGCCCGCGCAGCAGACGGGCGATCTCGGGGGCGGGTCGCCCCAGGGCGGAGGCGATCTGGAGAGCCGCGTTGGTGGCGTAGTCCCCGAACCCCCCGGGCCGGGGTGGCGCGACCACGACACGCCCCCAGACGCCTTCGGCCTCCTCGATCTCCCCGGCGTCCACGGCACGGCGCACGGCGTGCTGGACGGTGCGGGACAGCTCGGCGGGGGTCACGAGTCCAGCGTATGGGAGAGAGGGGTGGTGGAGGCCAACGGGTTTACCGGAGGTCCCGGGATGTGGACACAGGGAAGCGGTCCGGCCGGCCTCAGTGGCCGCCGCCGCCCGGCGGCGGGGGCGGGCCGTGGTGTCCCTGGTCGCCGTGGCCGCCCTCGCCGCGGGGCTCGGGAGCGGGCAGCTCGGCTGCCGTGCTCCCCTTGGAGTCCGTGGCCCCGTCCCGCTCGGCGTGTGCCTCGGAGGCGGCGACCCGGAGCGCCCCGCGCCGGCCGTGCTCCAGGAGTTCCCGCACGACGGCGACGAGGCAGTCCGGCTCGAAGGGCTTGGCGAGGAAGGAGTCCACCCCGGCGTCCGTGGCGCGATCCACCTCGCTCGCGGAACAGGCGCTCACGACGGCGAGCGGAACGTCGCGGGTACGGGGATCGGCCCTCAGCAGGGCGGCCGTCCGCAGCCCGTCGAGCCGCGGCATGACGACGTCGAGGGTGATGACATCGGGCCGCACCTCGTGGACGATGTCCAGGCACTCGACGCCGTCGGTCGCGGTCACGACCTCGAACCCCTCAAGTTCGAGATTGACCCTGATCAGCTGCCGGATCACCTTGTTGTCGTCGACGACAAGGACCCGGCCGGTCGCGCCTGGCACAACGACGAGAGTAGGCGCCCCCACCACACCCCGTCCCGCTTTTCACGACTTCTGCCCCCTACCGGGGGACGCCACCGGGCCGCCCCCGGCAAGCCCGCGCGGGAGTCGATCATCCGTCCAGCAGCTCTGGGCAAGGCTTGCCGCGAAACCCCACCGCCCCCGCCCGCCGGAGGCGGCCGCGCCCCTCCCCCCACCACGCGGAATACCCGTTCCTGGCCACCCCCGGAGAGCTGGTAGTGTTCTACCCGTCACCGCGACAGCGGCAGACACGCCCCCGTAGCTCAGGGGATAGAGCAACGGCCTCCGGAGCCGTGTGCGCAGGTTCGAATCCTGCCGGGGGCACCCTGTATGAGGTGCCCAAAGACCCCGTCACCAGCGGAAACGCTGAGGCCGGGGTCTTCGCGTATGTGCAGCCGTATGCCGCTCGGAGCGGCCGTATGTCGAGGTCTGTGGACGAGGCGTGGACGGGATCTTGAAGCGTTGTCCCAGGTGAGCCGCCGAAAACGCGGAGGCCCCTGGACAGGGTGCCAGGGGCGTCGGGCGCGGTCAGGTGGTGTCAGTCGTACTCGCGGAGCAGATCCTCGATGCGCCGGTTGGCGACGTCCTGCCGCCCGTCGAGGCACTTCGCGTAGCGGGTTAGCAGGACCTCGACACTGTTGCCGGCGCGCTCGGCCACCTCAGTCGGGTCGACACCGGCGTTGAGCCACGTCGACAGCGCCGAGTGCCGAAGGTCGTACGGCCGACTCGCGAGCGGCGAGGCCGCAACGGCCGGCGGAAGCGCGAGGAGCCGGGCCTCCTGCCAGACGCGGTAGTAGGTCGAGGAGGGGACGACCGCGCCCTTCTCGCTGAAAAACAGCCGCCCATCGTCCGCCGTGCCGAAGGTAGCCAGGTGCTCGCGGAGCACCGCGACGAGGTGCGGCGGGATGGGCACCCGGCGGACATCCTCAGCCGGTCGGTTCTTCAGCCCTCGGTCGTCGTGGGTCTCCCCCGAGTCGGTCCACTGCTTGCCAGCGGACGGACGGGTCCGGTGGAGCAACGCCGAGCCCCAGCCGTGTTCGGGGAGCTTCAGGTCAGTCTCGACGAGGCCGACCGCTTCCGCCGGCCGGAGCCCACCGAAGTACATGGCGGCGAACAGGCCCACGAGCCGACGCCCACGAGCACGCCGATGCACACCGACGTAAGAGACGGCCGCCAGGAGGTTGCGAGCCTGCTCCGGATTGGCAACCACCCGCGGATCGACCTGGTTGGACACCTTCGGTTTCTGCCACCGTACGGCCGTAATCGGGTTCTCTCGCAGCTCGCCCAGGTCTACTGCGTAGTTCGCAGCGTTCACGAGCGTCCGGCGCTTACGTCGCACCGTTTCCGCTGCTGCGGCTGTTCCGTCGAGCTTGAGTTTCAGTGCGTCGAGCACTGCACGAGCCGTGGCAGGTTCGGCGAGATCAGTGAGCGGCCGAGACGCCTTGGACACCCAATGAAGAACGTTGCGCACATCGTCCGGGACTTCGCGGTCGTTCGGCGCCGGAAGAACGAAAGACCAATTGCGGAGTGCTCTGCGGATCATCTCGTCAGACGGCCTACTGGGACGCTCGCCGAGAAGCTGCATGGTCACGCTGGTGAGCGACTCGTTGATGCCGTCGCGCGTGTTGGGGGCAGCATGCGGCCACTTCATTGCGAGGTACCGCAGTGCGAAGTCATACCAAGACACGGCCGACTTCGTCTCTTCCATCGACACCGGGAGACCGGTACCCGTATCGAACTCCTCGCCATCACGCATCGCACGCATGAGCTTGGTGCGGTAGTGGTCGGCGAGAGCCTTGGTTCGAAAGGACTCAGAGAAGACGTTGCCGGACACTGACCAGCGAACTCCGTAAGACGGTGTCTTCGTGTCCCGCTTACGGACACTCCAGACCTTTACGTCGAGTGATTTCACGCGGCGGTCTCCAACTGCCGCAGCCAAGTGCGGAAGTCGCTCCGCCACACTCGCAGTTCCCCGTTGGGCAGTTTGAATGCGGACGGCCCGTGTCCGAGCTCACGCCACCGATAGAACGTACGCCGGGAGACTCCCCCAAGCTCATCAAGGATCTGCGGAACGGTCATCAGCTCGTCTTTCACGTCAGGCTCCTCCCAGGGCTGCGAGTTCTTCGCGGGCGGTTTGGCGGTTGAGCTGGAGATCCCGGGCGATGGTGGCGGCGAGCACGGACTCCCCCGGGGTGTGGCCGTGGCCGGCGTACTGCCAGTCGGTGAGGACGAGGACGGTGTCTGGCTCGCGGTCGTCCAGGGCGAGGGCGGCGTGTTCCTGGGCGGCGCGGTAGTCGGCGCGTGCCTGGCGGAGGGCGCCGAGGGTGGTCGAGTAGCGGCGGCTCTTGCTGGAGAAGTGGCCGCGGAAGCCGAGCATGTGAGCCCAGGCCCACAGCCGCCGGTCCGGATAGAGCGGATCGAGCGTCTTGCACGCGGCGATGAGCCGGCGGGCGTGGTCGGGGACGCCGTGGCGGTCGAGTTCAGACAGCTCCCCCACCCGGCGGTCCAGCGTGCCCGTGTTCTCAGCCGCTTTGGTCGCGTACTTGGCGACGTACGAGGCAACGGCCTGTTCGGTGATGTCGGAGCCGTCGCCGAACGCCTTCACGGGCCGTACGTCGAGCTGGGTGCCCCACCGGAAGGTGCGGGCCGGTTGGCCGTCGGCGGCCGGAACCGAGACGGAGGTGTAGGAGTGTGCGGCGGCGGCGCGGATGGCGTCGGCGAGGAGATCGACCGTGGCCCAGGACGGTGGCGGGGCGTCCGGGCCGTCGGGTCCATCGATACGGATCACGGCATGGAAGTGCACGGCGCCGCGTTTCTGGAACTCGGCAACCTTGCCGTACGACAGCCGGGCGCACTCCTTCAGCTCGCGTTGGGTGATGCCGGCGCGGGCGGCGATCTCGCGGCGCAGGCGGTTGGTGAAACGCTGCCATAGCTGCCCGGCGTGGTTATTGAACAGCACAGCGCCGGCGTAGTCGTACGTCGCCGGGTCGAGGGCGCTGCCCAGCTCCGGGGCGTCCGGGGTGTGGCGGGTTCCGCAGCGGCAGATGCCGCGGTCGGGCCGGTTGTGGACCGGGCCGAACGAGGGGGCGGTGAGGGTGGCGAAGACCCGCGGGTGATCCCGGACAGTGGCGGGGATGTCGCGGCGTTCGTCACCGGCGAGTCCGGCGCGGATGAGGTGGTAGGTGTCGCCGGCGTAGGTCCAGGCGCAGGAGGGGCAGCGGGAGGCGCGGCGGTTGCCGCAGGCGACACGCAGCCGTCCGCCGGGCTCGTCGGCGGTGGTGTAGTGGTGCAGGGTCTCGCCGGTGGTCTTGTCCTTGTGGATCGTCCATCCGCTCAGGTGGATCGGGTCGGAGCAACCGCCGGTGCGGCGGATCTGGTCTTGCCAGCGGTCGAAGCCCGAGGACCCGGCCACCCGCAGCAGGTCGCCGAGGGTGATCGGGTCCAGGCCCGCCATGGTGGCGGTGCCGTTCACGCGGCGACCTCCAGGAGGGAGGCGTACAGGGCGGTGCCGACGTGTTCGGTGTAGGCGGGCGGGATGCACTCGCGGATGCCGTCGCGGTTCATCCAGGACACCCGCATGTCGTCGCGGGCTTCCTGGACGCCGGAGAAGTTGCCGACGTAGTGCGCGAAGTGCCCGGCAGCCCGCGGGCGGCCCATCTTTGTCAGCGGCGCCGTGTGCCGCCGGTGGCGGGGCGGGGTGAAGGTGAAGCCGCCGCCGGTCTCGAACAGGCGGTGGCGATAGGTGTGCATGCCGAACACCGCCGCACACAGGGTGACCGGCTCGCGCAGCTCCGGGCCCGCCTCTTCCACGTTCTCGATCACCCACGGCCGGCCGGTGGCTTCCAGGGCGGTCCGGACGGGGGCGATCAGGTCGGGGTGGTCGCGGTGCTGGATGCGCTGGGCGAGGGTGTAGCGCTGGCACGGGGGCGAGGCGTGGATGAAGTCGAACTCCGCGCCGTGCTCGCGGACGAAGGCGAGCGCGTCCGCCTGGACGAACCGGAACGGGTAGCGGGGCTGCGGGGCGAGGTCAACGCCGGTGACGTCGAAACCGGCCAGGTGGTAGCCCATGGAGGCCCCGCCCTGGCAGCAGAACAGGTCCAGCACCCGCAGGCCGTTGGGAAGCGCGGCGTTCATCGGGCACCGCCCTTGCGGCTCTTGCGCGGGAGGTCGGAGTGGAACCGGTGGGTACCGAGGTCGCGGCCGTCGTGCTCGTGCCGGGCGGCGTTCGAGTTGCGGTCATTCCAGTCCTCCGCGCACACCTTGTGGACGGGCTCACCGGCGTGGGAGCGCAGCGGGGTGGGCTTGCCGCACTGGGTGCACGGGCAGTCGCCGGCGTGGTCGTAGTGCTGTCCGGAGTTCCAGTTCAGGAGTCCCACGACGATCACCGCCCCGTCCGGGTTAGCGCAGCGGCGGGCATGGTGTGTCCGGTGCCCTTACAGGCCGGGCAGGTGATCCGGAGGGTGACGCGGGAGCCGTCCTGGTGGCGGGTGCCGGTGGTGATGGCGACGGTCGGGAAGCCGTCGCAGTCGCGGCAGATGCGCGCGGTCGGGGCGTGCTGGGGCATCATGGGCGTGCCTTTCGGGTCCATTGGGTCTGGAAGGTGGGAAGGCGCCCGGGGCGGCGGATGTTTGGCGACGGATGCCGCCCCGGGGGCCGTTAGCGGCGCCGGTTGCCGGAGGCGAGCAAGGAGCGCAGGACGACGGCGCAGACGGCGACCGAGGCGCCGGTGATGGCGACCGCCAGGAGCATGGAGACCAGGACGGCGCCGACGACCAGGACGACGGCGGTGCCGCCCCCGACTAGGGCGAGCGCGGTCCCCGGGGTGAGCTGGATCGTGGGCCGGGACGAGGCCGGGACCGGAGCCGGAGCGGCCGGGGCCGTCGGGGTGCCGGGGGTGATCGTGGTCGGTTCGATGACGGCGGGCGGGGTGACGATGCCGGTGGGCTGGGGCATGGTCGGGAGCTTGGGCCGGAACATGAACGTTCCTCCTTCCGTCGGTTACTTGATCGCGGTTTCGATGACCGGGGCGAGGACGCTGTCAGCGAGGAGGAACCCGCCGAGGAGAAGCACGCCGATGAGCCACCAGGGCGGGCGGATGAGCTTGACGCCGAGGACTCCGACGCAGAGCAGGGCGAACCAGAGCGGGACGTCCATCACGGCCTCCTAGCGGACCTTGCAGCGGTGGGTGCGGGCGGCGAGCTGGGCGGCGGACTGGCTGGTGTAGTCGGCGGACCAGCCGCAGCCGTCCGAGCTGCACACGGCGGCGTGCTTGGTCTGGCCGTGGCGGTCACGATGGGTGCCGATCTGCACCGGTCCGATCCGCATCACGGAGTGGAAGAAGTCGCGGGCAGGCATGACGGTGATCTCCTCTCGGATCAGGCGAGTTGGGCGGCGATGGCGTCGGCCATGTGCGGCGGGACGCCGAGGCGGGCTCGAAGCGTGTCGATGTCGATCCGGGCGCCGGTGCGGTGCTCGTGGTCGGCGGCAACCTTGCGGGCGTGGTCGACCAGCGCCGCCGGAACCGCAACCGCGGGAGGCGATGCCGGGGCCGGGAGAGCCGGGGCGTCGTCGGCCGTGTCGACCGGAGCCGGGTCGGCGACGGGGGCCGGTTCGGGCTGTACCTCGGGCGCGGGGGCCGGGTCCGGAGCCGCGGGGGTGTCCGGGATCGAGGCGCGGGCGGTGGGTGAGTGGGCGAGGAGGGTGCCGCCGAGGAAGGCGAGGGCGGGCCATCCCGCGACGCCGAGGCGGAGCAGGGCGGGCGGGTGTTCCAGGTCGAGGAACCCGGCGGTGGCCACGTTCGCGCCGAGCGAGGCCACCAGGGCGATCAGGAACCAGCACCACGCCAGCCGGGACGGACCATCGGAACGCAGGCGGCGCCACGCGGCGACCAAGAGCAGGTCGACCGAGACCGGGTAAGCCCAGGCCTTCCACCCGTCCTGTCCGGCAGCCGCGGCAAGGTCGTGCAGGTGGGCGAAGGACAGGGCACCGGCGATGACGGCCTGGACCAGGACGGCATCGACGCGAAGGGCAGTGCGGGCCATGGTGTCCTCCTTCCTGGTCAGTCGATGGACTGGCCGGTGCCCCAGCAGGTGAGGCACAGGGCGGTCTGGTGGTCGTCGGTGGCGCGTCCCTTGCGGGCGCCGACGCGGACGATTTCGGTGTGCTCGCCGGTGCCGTCGCAGTCGGGGCACGGCGCCGGTTCGGGCGTGGCGGGCCGGGTCTTGCGGCGGGTGGTGGGCTTCTTCGCGGTAGCCATGACGGGGCCTCCAGGGCGGGTCAGGCGGCGGCCGGGGCCGACTCGATAGCCGGGGCCGAAACCGGCGCGGGGGTGCCGAGAGCGGGCCGGAACGGCGCGAGGGCAGGCAGGTCCGGGGTCAGGTCGGCGTGCCGGTTGCAGACGTTCACGGCCTGGCGCAGCGAGGTGTGCGGGGCACGGATGCGAGCCCAGCCGCCGGACGAGTCACCGGTGACGGCGACGCCGGGCGTGTCGGTGGGGATCTGGATCGCGGCCAGCACGGCGTCCGGGGCGATGTCGCCAAAGGCCATGTTCGCCGACGATTCGTCGTTGACGCGGTGTGCGGTCCGGCCGGTGAGCTGGGCACGGAGCATCGTGATGCCCTTGCCGAGTTCGGAGCCGAAGCGCTGCCCGCAGATCTCCAGATAGATGCCGGCAGCGCGGCCGAGCTGCGCCAGCCGGGCAAGCGCGGTGATGATCCGGTCCCGCCGCTTCTCGTCGTCCTTGGTGGCGAAGAGGGCGAGTTCGGCAACCTCGTCGACCAGGACCACGATGGGCACCGGGCGCAGGTCTTCAGGCAGGTCCCAGATGTCGGCGGCAACGTCGGCATCCGGCACGTCCGCGGTGATCCGCTGCTCTGCCCGGATGAGCTGGTAGACGTCCTGCATGTGCGACACGAGGGCGGCGAGGAGTTCGGCGGCGGTGTCGGGGTTGTCGGCGAGCGCGGAGAACCGGCGGGCCAGCGGGAACAGCTCCACCCCTTGCTTGCAGTCGATGCCGACCAGGGCGACCCGCTGCGGCGCGAGCGCGGCGACGAGGTTGCGCTGATAGACCGACTTGCCGGACTCCGTGGCGCCGAGGGTGAGCCCGTGCGGGACCGTGCGGTAGTCGCGGTAGTGCACGGCTCCGTCCTCGCGCAGGGCGACCGGGACCCGCATCGGCCGGGTGTCGACACGGGCGGGCATCTGCACCCGCTTGAGCACGTCATAGCCGGTCATCCGCAGCTCCACCACACCCGAGCGCACCTCACGCGAGGTGACCCCGTACAGGGCGAACGAGTGCCGCAGCCGGTCACACGAGGCCGCCACGTCGAAGGCGTCCTGACCGGGCCGGAGCTTGAGCCGCAGGACCAGGCCGGTCCGGGTCACCCGCAGCCGCAGGATGCGCGGGGCACGGGGGCCGGGGATCGGCCGGTTGGTCATCCGGGCCAGGGTCAGGCGCCAGCGCGGGGCCGGGACCGTGAGCCCGCAGGCGTCCATGACCGAGCCGTAGCGGACCAGGACCCGCAGCGCGGCGAGGGTGACCCCGAAGGTCATCCAGTACCAGGCGGGGCGCCGCCACCGCAGGAGACCCGCAGCAGCAACGACCAGCACCAGGGCGACGGTCAGCCACGTCATGGCTCAGGCCGCCTTCGAGGACGAGGCACCCGCGGCGAGGGAGGTCACGGCGACCGCGCGGAAGGCGATGCCGTGGCGCTTCTGGCCGTTGAACTCGTTCTCCCACGGCCGGGCGATCAGACCGGTGAGCGCGACCGGAGTGCCCATCATCAGGTCACCGGAGATGCCGGTCTCCGGGACGGTCACGGACAGGATCTCCACCTCACCGTTGGCCGCGAACATCACGTCCACGGTCGACAGTGCGGCGCCAGTCTCGGCGTCCATCGCACGCTCGCCGGTACGGCGGTCCTTCACCTTCGGCTGCGGGGACTGCGCCACCATCACGGTGGCGGTGGACGTGTCGACGGGAATCTGACGCATCGTCTGTTCTCCTGATCTAGTGGGAGTTGAGCCGCCATCCGGCGGTGAGATCAGGAGACCGCGAAAGGTAGTGGACGCATCACGGTCCGTATGGACGTTTGGGGACGTCTGAGTTATCGTCAAAACGTCCCTACGGCGTCCACGGAAGGACACGTCATGGCGAACGAGCGTCTGCGCGCGGCGATTTCAGCGAAGGGCGAGACGATCCAGTCCGTGGCACAGCACGTCGGGGTGGACCCCAAGAGCGTGGAACGGTGGATCACAACGGACCGCACGCCGCACCGGGGGCACCGCTGGAAGGCCGCGAGCTTCCTGGGCGTCGATGAGGTATACATCTGGCCCGCTGTACAGAAGCAAGCCGAGTCGGCGAGTACTTCCGAGCTGATCACGTACTACCCGCACCGCGGGGCAGTGCCGGCAACGCTGTGGTCATCCCTGATTGAGAAGGCGAGGGACCACGTAGACATCCTGGTGTACGCGGGGCTGTTCCTCTTCGACAGCCATCCGGATCTTCCGGACCAGTTGGCAGAGAAGGCCAAGGCCGGAGGACAAGTGCGCGTCCTGCTCGGCGACCCCGACTCGGAGATGGTCCGCCAGCGCGGCGAAGAGGAAGGCATCGGTGGCGATCTGGCCGCACGAGCCCGGATCACCCGGCGGTACCTGGCACCGGCCATGACGACGCCAGGTGTCGAAGTCCGGTTGCACGACACGATCCTGTACAACTCGATCTATCGGTTCGATGACGACGTGCTGGTGAACCCACACGTACTCGGCGCACCCGCGGGGCAGAACCCCGTACTGCACTTCCGCTACATACCCGGCGCCCGAACGTTCCGGCACTACATGCGGAGCTTCGACTACGCATGGGAGCACGGTCGGCCCGAGTAGCCAGCCGGGAGGTATCGCCACCGGCAGAGCGTGCAAGGCTTGAGGCATGGCCCGAGTCGACTACTTCAACGATCCGAACGCCCCGAAGGCGAACAGCATTGTTCCGTCCGTCACCGCCGTGGCGCTGAACGATGCTGGGGAAGTCCTGCTGATCCACAAGACGGACAACAACTTGTGGGCCCTGCCCGGCGGTGGGGTCGATGTCGGCGAGTCAGCCCCCGACGCCGCCGTGCGCGAGACCAAGGAAGAGACCGGGTTCGACGTCGAGGTGACGAGTCTGGTCGGCATCTACACCAACCCAGCGCACGTCATGGCGTACGACGACGGCGAGGTGCGCCAACAGTTCTCGATCTGCTTCCGGTCCCGCATCGTGGGCGGCGAGCTGCGTACCAGCAGCGAGAGCAAGGAGGTGGCGTTCGTCCACCCCAGCCGACTGGACGACCTAAACATCCACCCGTCGATGCGAATGCGGATCGACCGCGGGCTGAGTGATCGCCCCGATCCCTACGTCGGCTGATCAGCAAGGCGAGAGCGCGTCCGTTCGACGGCGGCCCCGAGGTAGGGACGTGCCTTGCTGATCGCGTTGTGCACCTCGCTGCCCGGCTCGTATCGCACCAGGATCTCGTCAATGCGGTGATCGAAGTCGAAGGACTGTCCGGCCGGGCCAGTCGTCATGTCCGCGTAGATCAGGGCGTCGAGGACGGGAGAGTCCTCCCGCTCGTACACCTCAAGCTCAGCAGAGAGCCCACGCTGTTCAGCCTCGTACACGGCGCCAGAGTGGTGAGCGACGAGGCAGACGAGCCGGGAGGGCGCCCCGAGGCTTTCCAGGTGACGCGCGCCATCGAGCGGGTGAAACCCGGTGTCCCGCAGTTCCGGGGCGTAGCCGATGTCATGCAGCCAAGCAGCGGCTACGAGCAGGTCACGGTCCCCTTCGGTCACTGCCGCGGACGCTTCACTCGCACGAGCCGCCACCGCCTGAGTGTGCAGCCAACGGTTCCCGAGCGGAGGCAAGAGCGACTCGGCCAGCTCAGCCGCGCCGTGAGGCGTGTCCAATCCAGAGGGCATAGTCCGCACGGTAGCCGAGACGGACGCGTAGCCGACACCCCGGGCCAGCGACCCAAGGCGTGGCGCGGTAAGAGTTTCTCTACATCATCAAGCCCCGGCTGCGCTCCGCTCCGCCGGGCGCGCTTCCCGGCTCCGCTCCGGGCGCCGCTCCTGCCTTCGGCCCGCTCCGCCCGGGCTGCGCCGACGCGCGCCCACATGTGGATAGGGCCGGAGGCCATGAGTCGATCACCGCATAGAACGGGGCGCGGTCAAAGAGGATGCCTCCGGCGGGGGATCGGCCGGCACCGGGATGGAGGGGGCGCCGTTGCCGACCGCGGGCACGTTGGGGCGGCGTACGTGGGGTGCTCCCATCCCGACCACCGTCGACCCAGGCAGAGCCGAGCAGACGCGGCCCAGGGCGTCCAGGTCGTTCGTACAGTGGCGCGCTCCACCTGGACGCCCTGAACCACGCCCGCTCCACGGTGTGTGGGTCGACGGCGGACGGGATGGGAGCTGGGGTGGGTGGTAGGAGTGCCGCCCGCAAGGTGACACGTAGACGCGTGGTTTACGCAGAGTGAGTATGTGGGTACGGCACGGCCATCAGCACTGCGTACCGTGGGGGGAAGCATGCGGGTTTCAGAGTTCTACGGCCTCAACCGTAACCAAGGGACGCTGGACTTTGTCGACGTAGACATAGTGAAAGACGTCCCTGTTTACATCGACCCGAGCACAATCCGGCACCTCTCAGACGACTGGGGCAAAGAATGCATTCGGATGCTCACCACGTTCTTCGACAGCGTTCTCGATGCGGTACGTCAGAATGACAAGCCTCGCGCCGATTACCTTCTCGGGAACCTAGGGGAGCCAAACGAAACTCACCTAGGAATATCCAAAGGGGCTAGCGCAGGAAGGGGTTTCGGAAAATGGATGCGGGAGGAGTTCGCCTCCAAACTGGCACAAAGCCAGGCCGCAAAGACGGGACTGATTGAGGACCTAGAGGACACAGCCTTCTTCATTGATAAGGTCGGTAAGGACATAATCTCGGACGTTACAACAAACATCATCCGAGGCCCCCTCATCGCATACACGCATCAGATGGCTCTCGCCCTGGGAATCCCTCTCGTCGAAGGTGTTGACAGCGGTCCGGTATGGAATCCGCAAAAACTTGAATGGGAGAACGGCCTGATCGATCTGCCACTCCCGAACGGCAAGAAGTTGCTCTTGGTGCCAAAGGTAATAGTGCGCCGCAATCTACACCTGTCCCAGTCGGATTACTACAGCAATCATCTGGTGCCAACCCTGCAGGCCGAGGAGGAGGCCGACCCTCGCAGCAAACTAGTCAAGGTGCTCAAGAGCGGCCAAAGGAAGGTCTACAAGAAAAAGATTGAAGGAAAGTACGGAAAGAAGAAGCCCGACGTAAGACGCGAGACGCTTGTACGCCCTTCCGTCTATCGAAACTTTAAAGAGATCAAGAATAGAGTGGCACCTGACGCGATGTCCCACGCGGACCTAAGCGCAGCCAACAAAACGCCACTGCCAGACTACGATGCACTCCTCCAGGCTGCGCTAGAAACTCCGACCGGAAACGCTGAGGCGAATAACTACCACGCACGGGTAGAGGCGCTCCTGACAGCACTATTCTATCCATCACTCATCATGCCAGAGATGGAGCACGAGATCCACCAGGGGCGCAAACGGATCGACATCACCTACACGAACAACGCAAAAGATGGGTTCTTCGACTTCCTGATTCGCCACAAAATCCCCGCGCAGTACATTTTCATTGAATGCAAAAACTATGGGCACGAAGTCAACAATCCGGAGCTTGACCAGCTTTCATCTCGCTTCTCTCCACTGCGAGGAAAGTTTGGAATCCTTGCGTGCCGCTCATTCAAGAATAAGGATCGATTCCTAGACAGGTGCCGAGACACTGCCCTTGACCGCCGCGGGTTCGTCGTAGCCCTAGACGACGACGACATGTCACAGCTGGTGGAAGACGTCAAGACTGCCATCAACTGGACTCCCCCGGCGACGCCGCCTAAGCAGCCCGAGGTCCCTCCGCGCATCGTTGACTACCCGCTCCTGCGTGAGCGCTACAAGCTCCTTGTCAGCTGAGTCCTGAGGCATGGGTGAGTGTCTAGCTGCGTGACAACCGCGACGCACACCCGCGAACAACCGTGAACGTCAACGGAGGATCAGCACAGGTGACAGGCACATCAGCCTAGGGGCAACAGGCATCCCAAGTTGCTTCGGGACGAAGAGGTCGCATCCCAAAAGCCAGCGAAATCCGAGGCCGGGGCCTGGGGCGTCCATGGTCAACCGACGTCCACCTACAACGGCAGAAGCCCACGGCATCTGAACTGGTCAGAGCCGTGGGCTTCTTCAGTCCCGGTAGACCGGCATGTGAACACCCGCACGGGACGTCCCCGAGAGACCGCCCGCGCCATTCGCCGTTCTCCATGGACCACGTCTCTCCATCCACCGTGGACGGGACCCTCCCGTGAACATTTTGGGGTTACACCGGCACGGAGTCAGGCATCGGCAGGGAAGAGCTGGGCCCACCGTTCCATCTCGGTCTCCCGTACCTCGATCTCTACCATTCGCCGATACATTGCCTCAGGAAAATCCGAAAGGATCGAGTGGGTGTCGCGAGGTGACCAGACGAATACGTCACGCAGGAAGCTCGACACGCTCTCGTTCACCTTGACGATGCACTCGTACTTCCGCTCAAGCGCGCTGGTCAGATCGTCGGCCGACATGAGCGACACGTGCGACGCCGCATCGACCATGAGCGCAACTCGTCGGAAGCCGGCATACGCTGCACTGCTGACGAACTGCTCAAGCCCCTCCCCCGAAACGCTCTTTCCACGCACCTCGACTGTCAGCAATGGATCGCCGTCCAAAAGCACTTGAACGTCACCGGGAAAGTCGCGAGAAGGGTCATTGATCCTTCGTGAGATTACCTCGCTATAGACCATGTCAAGGCCAGCCGCAACACAAGCTTGGAGCTTTCGTGGAATGTCGTTGCCGCTCACAACGAAGCTCTGTGTCTCAGCAATTAGGCTTGCCTCGACGATGGCACTCCCGACGGCGACGCGCTGCTTTTTGTTCGCCACAGAGATACACACTGCCAAGACGGCGACAAGCGCTTGGAACGACTCTTCAGTGGAATAGTCTTCTTCATCGACCCTAGCAAGGGCACTACTTACTCGGTCCAGATAGGGGCGCGCCTTCGTTCGGACTCTGACAATCTCGCTGTAATGGTCGTAACGGAAGAATGGCTGGTTGTTGATCGGCTCACGACCCGTAGCCCCCAGATCAAACCCAAGTTCTACAGACATCGGAACCACTACACCGTGGCAAAGGGTACGCAGAGAGAAGGCGCGATCGTCATACTTCTCTTTGATGGAGCGTGGGTCAACCCTGTCATCACATGCACGCGCGAGCAATGCTGTCACAAGCGCAGCCGTGTATGTCCTTGGAGCATCTACCTCGCGTAGCGAAGTAGCCAAGAATGTCCAATCCTCGAGGAATACATCATCCGAAGCAGCCGCCTCGTATGCCTTCCTCAGAACCTGCTCCGCCGTGCTCTTTTTAATTGTTATTCCCATTGCCCCCCCCATGCCGCTCTAGATCAATTCGAGCTGTTCGTGGCCAGCTTGGCCAGGAACGGTAGTACCGCGAGAATCAAGATAGCCGAGTTGTTCCATCAGAGCCCGAGCGACGACCTTCCCCAACTCCACCGGGACGGCATTACCGATCTGCCGCTGCACCTCGCGCTTCACTCCGGTGAAAACGAACTCATCAGGGAAAGTCATGATCCGCTTCATCTCGGCAACGCGAAACCTACGCGCTCGCTCTTCCCCGTTCGCGTTCTTCACGTTCTCCCAGTGAAATGGTCCGACCCATGGACCTGGCTGAGCCTGCAGCGTCGTAGAAGGACGGTCTGGGTCCGCCTTCAGCAGGAAAGTCCAATAGCGGCTACGCCATTCGAACTCGTTGCGACCGTCATATCGGTCGGTGTGCCATAGATAGTTTTGCCCAGGAGGAACTTCCGCAGCGAGTTCAGCGTAGGTTCCCTCAGCAACTTCTCCAGCCTCAGGAACGTCCGGCAGTCCGGCAAGTGCCTCGCGAAGACTCGTGAACGGAACCTTGCTGTGATCAATCACCCGATCTCGCTCCGACTCGCCAGAGTGCGTAGTTTCTGGGAAGTGGAAAGCCTTACCGTCACGTCGCCCCACGACGAATACTCGCCTGCGGAGCTGCGGAACCCCATACTCGGCCGCAAGGAGCACTCGGAACGTCGGGTTGTAGCCTGCATCCTTAAGACCCGCAATGAGTCGGTCGAACTGAGCCCGATGGGTCTTGTAAGTCAGACCCTGCACATTTTCCAGGATGAAGGCTTCAGGCTTGCTCTCCCGAACCACACGGACGTACTCGTCGAGGAGGGAAGCATTGGGGTCGGCGCTGTTGCGCTTCTCCTCGATCCAGAATCCGGACTTACTGAACGGGGTACAGGGAGGACCACCGATGACCAGGGTGGGATCGCCGGGCTTAAGCCCGCCGGCTTCCAGCAACTCTGCGGTCGGGATCGTTTGGATATCGCCACACAGCGTCTTGGTGTCCGGGAAGTTGGCCGACAGCGTATCCAGAGCGGTCTGCTCGTAGTCAGTGGCAACCGCGACACGTAGCGGAGACCCGGAGCCGTCCTGGACCAGCGGTGGCTCAGCGCAGCTCTCAATGGCGCAGTCGAGGCCGCCGGCCCCGGAGAACAGACTAATCACAGGAAGCTCACGGTTCACCGCGCCACCCTAACGTATCGCAACCTCGGGGGACCGTGATCGCTACAGTCACACTAGCCAGCTCGCCACCCTCCCCTCCGGCCCCTGGTGCGCAGGTGGCTAGGACACCGGTTACCTCGAGCGCACCCGGCAGCCGGGCGGCACACGACCAGCCGCTTCCGGCACGACTTGCGATGTTCGCCAGCGTCCTGCTGAGTCGACAGCCCAGGCGTGGACGCCCTGTGGACGAGTGGCCGTATCTGCGGGCTGCTCGGCCCCTGTGACCTGCATAGACGACTGGGACACAATCGCCCTCCGGAGCCGTGTGCGCAGGTTCGAATCCTGCCGGGGGCACCCTTTATGAGGTGCCCAAAGACCCCGTCACCAGCGGAAACGCTGAGGCCGGGGTCTTCGCGTATGTGCAGGCGTGTGCCGCTCGCAGCGGGCGTCTGTCGAGGTCTGTGGGCGAGGCGTGGACGGGGTCTTGAGCAAGGAAGTGGCGTTCGTCCACCCCAGCCGACTGGACGACCTGAACATCCACCCGTCGATGCGGATGCGGATCGACTACGGGTCGACCGACGACCGCGATCCCTGCATCGGCTGACCAGCGAGGCGAGAGCGCGTCCGCTCAACGGCAGCCCCGGGGTACGGACGCGCCTTGCTGATCGCGTTGTGCACCTCGCTGCCCGGCTCGTACCGCACCAGGATCTCGTCAATGCGGTGGTCGAAGTCGAAAGACTGTCCGGCCGGCCCAGTCGTCATGTCCGTGTAGATCAGCGCGTCGAGGACGGGAGAGTCCTCCCGCTCGTACACGTCAAGCTCAGCAGACGAGCCGCGTTGTTCAGCCTCGTGCACGGCCCCAGAGTGATGGGCGACGGGGCGGACGAGCCGCGAGGGCGTCCCGAGGGCTTCCAGGTGACGAGCGCCATCGAGCGGGTGGAGACCTGTGTCCCGCAGCCCCGGGGCGTAGCCGATGTCGTGCAGCCAGGCAGCGGCCACGAGCAGATCACGGCCCTCTTCGGACACGGCCGCGGATGTTTCGCTTGCCCTAGCCGCCACCGCCTGAGCGTGCAGCCGGCGATTCCCGAGCGGAGGCAAGAGCGACTCAGCCAGTTCAGCCGCGCCGTGAGGCGTGTCCAGCCCAGAGGGCACAGACCGCGCGGTAGCCCGGATCAACGCATTGCCGACACCCCGGGATCAGCCGCTAGGCATGGCCCTCCTGGAACTGCGAGCAGTCCGATCACAGATCGGAGGTGCCGCGCACAGCGCGGCGGCGCCGGTCGGTCGCCGCCGCGTGGCCCCTCCTTGCCTCCGTCACCGGGGCCGCGCGCCGGCGCTCGCCCTCGCCGCGCAAGGGGGCGAAGACCAGGCCGGGGCGAAGGTGAGAGGGCGATGCTGAGGTCAGAACCCCGTCGTGGCTGGGGCGGTCGGCTCCACGGCTTCAGGCAGCCACTTTGGGGCGAGCCTCCAAGATCTTGGCCCCAACGTCATGCTTTAACGGACAGGTCCACAGACTGCCCGACTCGCCATCAGCTTACGGGGCCAAGATCACTCGACCCAAAGCCGCTCCACCGACCTCGGCTTCTTTTTCTACTCACTGAGGTAGACCATGGCGCTGGGAATGAATTTTGAGCTCCTCAACGATAGTTGGGAACTGTGCCCAGTCAGACGGAGTAAACGCTATTCCATCGTCTCGCGTGGTCAATCGCAAATCGAACATGTACGTATTACTTCTGGTCTGCCCGGAAGAGAGTTCCCCGACTCGGTACCTCGAATCATGGAAGTTAATTTTATAGATGTTCGCTGTCACAATTCCATGCGTGATGGCGAAGCGTCCGGCATTCGGCATTGAAATACCCAGGCGCGTATAAGCGCAGCCCGGTTCACGGGAGTGAGGGCAGGGTTGGGTTGCTTGATCGAAGTATGTTTTCCATCGCGCCGCCATGCCGGCTCGGTCCGCGAGAGATGTTTTGACTGAGAGAAGGATTACAGGCTCGCCCGATTCACCTTCTACCCAAGCTGCGTTACGAAGCAGTACGTCGACGTCAGGCGCCACCACGTATTCTGAGGGCGCAACATCAGAGCCCTCTTCGCCGTCCGCAACGTCCTCGATCACGTCGGCATCATCGACGCCGGCCCCGAACACGATGGCAAGAGATTGCTGAAGGCCTTTCGGAACAGGGTGCTGAACGTACCAAGCTGAGCCGACAGTATGCAGGTACTTCGCCAGCGCGTAAGTGACGAGGGCCTGATAGTTCGTACCAGCAGAGCGACGCAGGGAGTTAGTCACCGAGCTCTGAACTCGCTCCGGGTCATGCCTCCACTTTTCTCGCATACGACGTTCAATACCGAGGCGAGTTTCATCGAAAGCGGCAAGAAGCGGTGCAGTAAGATTACTCAGAAGCTCCTGCGGGTTAGCTGCTTGTGACACTTGATCGCAGTAAGCTCTCAAGCAAGGCCCAAGAACCCCTTCGGCATCTTCCGCTCTTTTGCCTATCCGCGAAATAACGGCAAGATTGTTCTTCTTGGAAATATCAACTGCATCAACCGGAAACATGACACCTGTTCTTCAACTGTTCGATCGACCCAATGAGTGGCGGACTAACGTACGCTAAGGAGGCCGACTCTTGGGCAGAAGGTACTAACGCCTGAGGCGTGGCCAAGTCCGGGGTTCCACACCGGCCGGGCAATTAGAAAAGGCCTGCGGAACCAGAGTCGATTTAAGCGCATTCAACTCGCCCCCGGATCGCTAAGAACTCTTCTTAGTGCGTGCTCGCTTAACCGTCCACGCAACAACGTCTGGTTGATCCGCAATGCATGCGCCGTCGCCACGAGGCACCTCGAGAGGGCGTCCTTCGACGTCGAGGAAATTGGGCAACTGAAGGGCGCTGGAAAGCGTGTACCCGTTTCCTCCCGAGCTACCACAGAGGTGAGCTGCTCGGTGTCGGCGCTCAGCAAGGTCGCGGTTATCGGCCACTGTAGAGCCGAAGGCTTCCATCAAAGATTGCCCGATCGCCTTAGCCAAAAGTGGCGGAACAGCGTTTCCAACCTGCGTGTACTGGGGGCAGTCGGAGCGCCGCTGCGTATTGCATGACGTACGCTTACCGAGGAATACGTAGTCGTCATCAAAGCTTTGCAAACGCGCTGTCTCTCGGACGGAGAGAATCCTGTTCTCCGAATAATGAATCAGATCGTCCGGAAGCGATACGACAGTGTTCGAAACCCTCGACCTGTGCAACCTCACCATAGTGCGCTTCGCAGAGCGAATCTCTTCTGGAACACTCCTGATATTGCCACCTTCAGGGATGCAGCTCAGCATTTGAACAGCTTTAGCCCGATGCTTCGTCGTCAAGTGATTAAGAAGGTGCTGCGAATTCTTTCTGCGCTCGTTCTGGTAATCACCATCTGCCTCATTGGGGAAATTGAATCCCTCGAAACCAGGCTCAATAAAGTCAAGGTCTGCGAGCGCTTCCCCTGACGTGACATAGGATCGCTGCATGGAAATGCCGAACAGCCCGAGAGGTTCGCCATTGTCCTCTGCACGGTGAGTTTTAGCAGGCCAACTGATCTGGGGCATTTCCTCGGGCAGCCAAGCAATCAGAACGAAGCGTCGTCGCCTCTGAGGCACCCCAAAGTCCGCAGCATCGAGAATCGTGTCACGGTATTCGTAGCCCAGCTCCTTGAGACCTCTCGTGGCCTCCTCATAGATTCGCCCGCCATGCATGGTCTTGAAGCCGGGCACATTTTCCATGACCAGGGCTCGCGGCCTCAAATACTTAACAACACGCAGGTAGTGCTCGAAAAGCCTATTTCTCGGGTCGAGTGAATTTTTCTGGCCAGCCGTACTGAATCCTTGACACGGGGGGCCACCTACGACCAAATCAACACGGGTGACCGACTTCGCGACCAGTACGTTCTCAAGCGTTTCCGTCTTGAGGTCGTTAATGTCACCCACAAGCACGTCTGTGGCTGGATGGTTAAAAGCATGAGTCAAGCCGGCGTGTGGATGCAGTTCAACTGCTGCTACCACATCAACTCCTGCTGCCTGCAACCCCTCACTCAGGCCGCCGGCACCAGCGAAGAGGTCCACTGCGGTGACTCTTCGCGTCTGGGCAGAACTCGCGGTCACGGCCTGGTTGAGGTTGGGCTGCTGCATGGAGGCAATATAGCCGTTCAGTTGAAGGGCTGGGGCATCGTGGTGCAAGTTGCCTGCGCGAGCGACTGAGGCCCTGGTCAACGACTACGGAGCGGACACCGCCCGGTAGGCGACAGGAGGCCTATTCGTTTGAGGCATCAAGGCCTTTGATGTCAGGTTGCTCACCGGACTACCCAGTGTCCGGCTCTCTCACCCCACTGCTGGGCCAGCATCGCTGCATCACCCTGCGTCCGAACCCACGGTGATGAGGACAGGGTTCAGGCTCGGTCCACGAAGCTCAGCTTGACGCTGGCATTGCGCACTTCTCATGGAGCGGCAGGGCGACCCAGGGGGATTCACGGATCGCATAGCTGATTGCGTTACTCGTTCGTTGGCGGCGCAAAGTCCGTGGACCAGCAGTGGACTGGCTAAGGTCATTTCCTCGTGCACGCTGCCCTGACCAATTCCAATGCATATTGGCCAAAAGACCTCCGGAGCCGCGTGCGCAGGTTCGAATCCTGCCGGGGGCACTTCGCCTCAACCAGCTGATCCAGCGGTTGGCCGGCGTAGCTGCCATGTACGAAGAGCGGGGCCCAGTCTCACTGGGTCCCGCTCTTCGTCGTCGTGGGCACTGCGTGCGCCCTCGTCACGCACTTTCCGCGACCGGTCGCCGCTCGCCTCAACTCCGCTCGCCTCAACTCCGCGCGCCCATCCGCCGGTTCGCCCAGGACGGGACAAATCCCTCACCAGTCATCAGGATCTCTTGATGAGTCGTACGCTGAGGGGGCAGGAAGCCGGCGGTGGGCAGAGGAGTGCGCATGGTGTGCGGTGACGACGTCTCGCGGGCGGGGACGTTCCCCTCCGTTCGCGGTTCCGTTCGCGGTGAGGGTCGGGCGGTGTCCGTGGCGGGGGCGTCCTCCCGTACCGGGAGGGCCGCTCAGCGTCCGCGCGCTCTCCACCGGGGGAGGTGACCGGCGTGGCCAAGGCGTACGAGCGCATCGCGGACGAGATCCGTGCCTCCATCCGCACGGGCGCCCTCGGGCCGGGCGACCGTCTGCCCTCGGAGGCGAAGCTCGCCGAGCGGTACCGTCGCAGTGTGCCGACGATCCGCGACGCGCTCCGGACGCTGCGGGACGAGGGCCTGCTGGAGAAGCAGCACGGCCGCGGCACCTTCGTCCGCAGCCCCCGGACCAAGGTGCTGCGGACCAACGAGCGGCACCAGTGGGAGAAGCGGCGCGCCGCCGAACCGGAGCAGGTCCGGCTGGCCACCGGGGCGACCGAGCACGACACGGGTCTCGTCCTCGACGACCTCGTCTTCCACGCCTCGTATCGCGGGATCACCGCGTCCGCCGCGCTCGCGGAAGCCTTCGGCCTCGCCGAGGGCTCCGCGCTCCTCGAACGCGCCTACCGCACCCGGTACTCGGCCGAGAACGCGCCCTTCGGCCTCGTCACCTCCTACCTCGTCCGCGGGCTGGTCGAGGGCAATCCGGACCTTCTCGACGAGACGAAGGAGCCGTGGCCGGGCGGGACGCAGAACCAGCTGCGTACGGTCGGCATCGAGCTGGACCGTGTCGTCGAGCACGTGTCCGCCCGGCCCCCGACGCCGGAGGAGGCCGGGGAACTCGAACTCCCGCCGGGCACCTCCGTGCTCGTGCTGCGGAAGATCTCCTACGATGTCCGGGGCCGCGTCGTCGAGCTGTCCGACGTGATCCTTCCCGGCGACCGTACCGAGTTGGCCTTCACCACTCCCCTCGAAAGGTGGTGAGTGCCGTGAGCCGGCGCATCACCGTCATCACCGCCGTCCACGCGCCCTCGGCCCGCTTCCTCCCGGATGCCTACAAGTCCCTGTGCGAGCAGGAACTTCCGGCGGGCTGGGAATGGCACTGGCTCGTCCAGGAGGACGGGTACGGCCAGGAGGTGGCGCCGTACGTCCCGGAGGACGCCCGGGTCACCTTCCGCCAGGGGCGGGCCGGCGGGCCCGGCGTGGCCCGGACCACGGCGCTTGGGGTGGCCGGGGGCGAGTACCTGAAGGTGCTCGACGCGGACGACCAGCTCGCGCCCGGCGCCCTCGCCCGCGACCTGGCGGCGCTGGAGGCCGATCCGGGGATCGGGTGGGCCACCTCCCGGGTCCTGGACCTGCTGCCCGACGGCAGCACGGTGGGCTTCGCGGGCGACCCCGGGCACGGCCGGCTCCCCGAGGGCTCCGTGATGCGCTTCTGGCAGGAGCACGACTTCCGTCTCCCGGTGCACCCGGCGACGCTGTTCGCCCGCCGTGAGCTGGTGCTCGCGCTGGGCGGCTGGATGGCGCTGCCGGCCTCCGAGGACACCGGTCTGCTCCTGGCCCTCGACGCGTGCAGCCACGGGTGGTTCAGCAGCGAGGTCGGGCTCTACTACCGGAAGTGGGAGGGGCAGGTGACGAACCAGCTGGCCCACTCCGCGCGGGTCGAGCGCGACGCGCGCATGGCGCTGGTCGAGCAGCGGGCCCTGGCCCTCGCGCGCCTGCGCTGGCAGTACCCGGCGGCCCGCTGAACGCTCTCGCACGGGGCCTGAGGCCGGGCGCGACGGCCGCGCACCGATCGGATCGGGTGGTGGTCCGTGGCTGACGCGCAGGCGGTGACGTCCGGCTTTCCTCAGACCAGTGACTCGGCCTCGACCCGCGAGAAGACGAGGTCGCTCTCCTCGGTCACGGGGCCCCGCCAGCGCACGGGAACGGAGACCGGAGCGCGCATCGCCGCCGGATAGGCCCCCGGCGCGTAGCTGTTGGGCATCCGGTAGGCGTGGAATCCGTTGCGGCGCATGGTCTCCATCAACTCCTCCGGCGAGTCGCCCAGTTGCTCCATGCGCTCGGGGGTCACCTCGACGGTGATCTCGGCGTCCGGGCGGAGCCGGCCGAGCAGGGGGGCCATCCCCCGGACGACGGAGCCCTCCGCGCCCTCCACGTCGATCTTGATGAGCCGGGCGGAGCCGATCTCCTCGTCGTCGAGCAGCGTGGGCAGGGGGTGTGCGGCGATGTCGAAGGAGGACTCCGCGGGCCCGTCGTAGGGCACGATGCTGTTGGCGCCCATGTTCCGCGAGCTGGCCAGCACGAAGTTCAGCGTCTCCTCGGTGTCGGAGACGGCGGCGTTCACGGCCCGTACGTTGCGCAGCCCGTTCAGTCGCACCTGCTGGAGGAGCCGCTGGTGGAAGACGGGCGAGGCCTCGATCGCCACCACGCGCCCGCGCGGGCCGACGAGCCGGGCGGTGAGCACGGTGAAGTACCCGATGTTGGCACCGATGTCGACGTAGGTGTCCCCGGGCCGCAGCCGCCCCCGCAGCCACCGGGTCATGTGCGGCTCCCAGACGCCGAACATGTAGATGAAGCGCTGGATGAGGTCCTGCGTGTCGACGGCGTACCGCGCCCCGAAGACGCTGGGCACGACGCGACGCCGAGGCCGGTCACTCAGGCGCGGGTTGACGAACCCGGAGACGAGCTGTGCCTTCCCGAGGACGCCGGGGGCCCGGCGGACGTAGGCGCGGGCCAGGGTGACCAGGGGATCTGGTACGGACGGGGTCATGGGGAGATCCTGTCCCCGATGCCCGGCGGACGAAAGGGCCTGCGCGAAGCGGTCACGCCTCCTACGATCCTCGGGACGCTTGAAGATCGCTCTCGGGGGGCTGAGTTGGACACGGGTGGCCAGTGGATCACGATCGCCGCGGTACTGCTCGGCGCCCTGAGCACACATCTCACGAACTTCGTGATGGAGCGCAGCCGCCACCGCCGCGAACTCCTCACCCGCTGGGACAACCGCAAGCTCGACGCGTACGCGGGCTATGTCGACCGTGTCCGCGCCGGCATCTTCCTGGCGGTCCAGCTCTACGAACACCGTACGGGCCTGCGGGAGAGCAACCACTCCGAGACCGCGATGCTGGAGGAGATGGCCGAGGCCAAACGTCTGCGGGGCCGGAGCTTCGAACAGATCATGCTCCTCGGCGGCGACGAGGTGGTGGAAGCCGCGCACGAACTGAACGTCCGCGTCATGGCGGTGGACTGGCAGGCGACCGGCGAGGCGGACGGCAGCCTGGAGGAGTGGCGGCAACGGAACAGGGACGCCTTCCGCGGGATCAACGACTTCCACGACGCGGCGAGGACGGACCTGGGCGTCCGGGGCAAGGTGACGGGCGGAAGCCACCCGGAGCGGGATCTGCTGCTGCCGGGGGCCCGACGCTCCTGAGGCCTCTTCTCCGCACCACCGAGCGGCCCCGTCGACTCCTCCCTCTCCCCCTCCCTCTCCCGAGAGCTTGACGCCGCCCGTCGTGCCCGCACCGGTCAGGGCGGGAGTCCGGCAGGGGCCGACCGCGGTGTCGGTGGGGTGCAGTATTACTGACAGCATGCATGTTTACTCGGGGACAGCGCGCCAGGTCGTCGACAGCGTGAAGGACGGCTGGGAAGCGTTTGTGCGCGGGTGTGTCGAAAGGTTCGTGGAGAACTCGGGGGAAGCCCCGGGCGAGGCGGAGATCCGCAGCTGGCGGCAGAGCTGGCCGCCTCTTCTGCACTGCCTGGACCGTTCACCGGCCAGGGACATGCACCTGTTCCTCGAGTACGGCCTGCCGGGCTGCAGCCGCCGCGTCGACGCGCTCCTGCTCGGGGAGCACGCCACCGATTCCGCCCTGCACGCCGTGGCCGTGGAGCTCAAGCAGTGGAGCTCGGCCGAACCGCACCCGCTGCGAGCGCAGTTGTACGTCGACCGGCGCGAGGTTCTGCACCCGTCCCGCCAGGTGGGCGGATACGCGCACTACTTGCGCCACTGGTTCCCCGAGGAGTTGGGGCTGCGGGTCGACGGCCTGTCGTTCCTGCACAACGCCTCGCCCTCGTTCGTGTCGTTCCTGCGGGAGCGGGTGCGGGGCGGGCCGAGTGCGCACTACCCGATCCTCGGACCGCAGGACGTGTCCGAGGAGTTGTCGCCCGCCGAACTGGCCGAACGGCTGCGCTGCCACGGCCTGGTCCCTCCGAGCGAAGACGGGTTGCGGAGGTTCGTGCGGGCACGTCATCGACCGTCCACCACACTGCTGACCCAGGCCGCCACCAACATCGCCGACAACCGTGACTTTCATCTGGTCGGGCAGCAGGACCAGGCACGTCAAGCGATCGTCGGGGCGATCGGGGCCGCCCGAAGAGGTACCCCCGGTCATGTCGTCGTGGTTACGGGCGGACCAGGAACAGGCAAGACCGCGATCGCGGTGCGGGCATTCGGGGACCAGTGCGCGGAAGGGGGAAATCCCCGCCTCTTCTCTCCCTCGAGCACCCTGACCAGCCAGCTCAGTCGTGCGCTCGGCGATACGGGCAGTGGTCTCATCAGTACCATGCGGAGCGGGCTGCCGGGCACCCTCGACGAGCGGAGCGTGGCCCTCATCGACGAGGCGCACCGCCTGCCGACCGCCACGCGCACCCCCGGCTCCGGCTTGCCCGCTCTCCTGACCCGTCTCGTGGACAAGGTCGGCGTCCTCGTCCTGTTCCTGGACGAACGGCAGGTCGTCCGTCCCGATGAGGGGACGTCACTGGACGAGCTGCGAAGGCTGTCCGAGGCCAAAGGGGTGCCCTTCTCCCATATCGACCTTCACACGCAGTTCCGTTGCGGGGGATCCCTCGCCTACCTGAGATGGGTCGACGCCCTGACCTCCCCGGCCCCCGCAGCCCCGGCCTGGTCCGGCGTCGGCTACGACCTGGCGCTCGTCGACAGCCCGGAGGATCTGGGCGAATGGATCGACGCGCACGCGTCCCGGGGGGAGACGGCGAGGATCGCCGCCGGCTTCTGCTGGCCCTGGACTTCGCCGGCCCGGCCACCGCTCAAAGAGGAGGTCGTCATTTCCTGGGAGAGCGGGACCGAGAGCGGCACCTGGAGTCGTCCGTGGAACGCGGCGGCGAAGGACCAACGTGCCGGCGAGGAAACCCCCGGCCGGCCCTACTGGGGTACCGACTCCGGAGGCCACCGGCAGATCGGCTGCATCTACACGGCGCAGGGGATCGAGTACGAGTACGGCGGTGTGATCATGGGGGACGACGTGACCTGGGAGGGCGGCCGGTGGGTAGGGCATCCTGGCCGCAGCCACGACATGAAGCTGCGGCACCTGCCGCCCGACCAGTACCTTCGTCTGGCCCTCAACGTCTACCGCGTGCTCATGACCAGAGGTACCAAGGCGACCCGTCTCTACTCCGTCGACCCCGGTACCCGGGCCTATCTCTCCTCACTCGTACCGGCCGCACAGGGCCCGGTGGTAGGTGAGGAACCCAGGGTCGATCTCGTGCCCGGGAACACGCACTAGAGTCTTTCCTCCGTCGTACGCCTCGTGGTTCTTGCTCCACCTGATCGACCAGTCGGTGTCGACGTAGAGCGCCAGGTCGTCGAACTGCAGGTGGCAGTTGGGGCACAGACAGAGCAGGTTGTCGAGCCGGTCCGGCCCGTAGTGCGGCCGTCCGAGGCCCTGGATGTGCGCGGCCTGACTGAAGTGCTGACCGTTCTTGACCTCAAGGCGAATCCCGCAGATCTGGCACCCGTTCCGGTGGAGTGCCTTCACGCTTCGAGCCGTCTCCGTGTCGCGCGCGGCGCGGGAGGACCGCACGGCGGTGCGCTCGACCGGCCCGGTGTCCGGGGTTGCCTCGCTGGTTACGGCCACTCCTCCGGCGTGGGCGTATCCGGCCAGTCCAAGTGCCGCGAGGAGTTCGTCCTCGAGGCCCACGGGCAGGAAGCGCCGTAGCTGCCCCACCACTTCGGCTCGCACCAGTGGCTGTTCCAGCAGGCGCCTGGCCCGGACCGTGAATCCGACACGCGAAACACCGTCCGCTCCGACGGCCAGTTCCCACACCGCCCGCGCACGGCCGGAGAGGGGAAACGCCGAGGGCGCCAGCGCGGAGGCTTCCTCGGCGGAGCTTGCCACGACGGTCACGTCGTCGTCACCCCGCAGGCCCGCCACCTGTCGCAAGAGTTCCGGCCACGGTCTGAGTCTCTGTTCTTCCCGAACGGTGAGGCCGGCCAGGAGGATCATGACGGTGACGGCCCGTCGCGCTTCCGCCGAGGTCGACTGAGGCAGGAGTTCCATCAGCCCTCGGATCAGGCCACGGTGGTCGAGCGGCTGGGTGGACGCGCGGGTGGCCGGATGACGCCTGCGCTCCGCCTCCCCCACTCGCAGCACTCCTCGGGGCCGCACCAGCCCGGAGATCCGACGAGAGTCCGCGGCACTGACCAGAGTGAGGCTGCGAAGGGGCGGTGTGAGAGAGAGCCGGCCGAGTATCGGGCGCGCGTCGATCTCGATCTCCTCGATATCCTCCAGCACCACTACGTGCTCCCAGACAGCGCCGGTCTCCGGATCGCGGCCCCACACTGTTTCCGCCAGCCCGGGATTGCGCATCCGGTCCGTGATCCTGGCACGCGCGATGAACTTGTACTCCGCGTAGAAGAGCATCTCGTTCCCGACGCGCATGTTCCGCAGCGCACGGGCCTTGGCGTTCCCGCTCCTCCGCGGCGGCGTCGCGCCCCAGAGCCGGAGGCGGTCACCTCCGTACCTTTCGCGGAGAGCAGCCTCGTGATCACCGAGGTGCGGAGCGCATACCGAGAGCGGAACCCCTTCCAGCACAGAGTAGGCGAAGTGCCTTTTCCCGCCGCTGCTCGCCCCACCCCTCGGCTGCAGGACCCACTGCGTGTCCGGGGACGGTTCCGAGGCGGCCGTGACTGTCTGCACTCCCATGCCGACAGCTTGGCATACCGGTTACCGGCCTCGGTTCCTAGTCCGGCGAGGCCGCGGAAGCCGTTCGGCTCAGGAGGCCTTGCGGCGTGTGGTGGAGGTCTTCTTCGCGGGGGTGGACTTCTTCGCGGCCGTCTTCTTCGTCCCGCTCTTGGTCCCGCTCCTGGTCCCGCTCTTCGTTCCGCCGGAGGGGGAGCGTGGGGTGGGACGCTTCTTCGTGGCCGGCTTCTTCGCGGGGGGCTTTTCCGTGGGCCCGTCCTGGGGCCTCTCCGCCTTGGTGGGGGGCTTCTTGCGGTCCTCCAGGTGGTGGACCTCGGCCATCTCCCGGTCGGAGGGGTCCTGGGCGCGGGAGTCTCTGGCCGCCTTGACGCTGTTCTCCAGGGCGGAGGTCAGGTCGATGACCTTGCCCTCGGGTTTCGCGCCCGGGGCGGGCGGTTCGGTGCCCTCGGTCCTGGCGGTGATCATCTCCTCGACGGCCTCGCGGTAGTCGTCGTGCAGGTCGTTCATGTCGACCTCGCCGAGGGTGTCCATCAGGGCGTCGGCCAGGTCGAGTTCCTTGTCGCGAATCCTGACGTCCTCGGTGGGGGCGACCTCCTCGGGGGCGCGGATCTCGTCGGGCCACAGCAGTCCGTGAAGGGTGATGACCTCGTCGACGACGCGGAGCATGCCGAGGCGCTCCTTGCCGCGGAGCGCGAACTTGGCGACGGCCACGCGGTCGCTGCGTTTGAGGGCCTCGCGCAGCAGGGTGTACGGCTTGGCCGCCGCCGCTCCCCCGTCCGCGAGGTAGTAGGCGGTCTCCATCTGGAGCGGGTCGATGCGTCCGGCGGGTACGAAGGCGATGATCTCGATGGTCTTGGCCGTCGGGACCGGCAGGGCGGCCAGGTCCTCGTCCGTGATCGGCACGAGGGTGCCGTCGGCGTCCTCGTAGGCCTTGTCGATCTCGGAGGCCGGGATCTCCTTGTCCTCCAGCTCGCAGTACTTGCGGTACCGCACCCGGCCGCCGTCCTCGGTGTGGATCTGGCGGAAGGAGACCGTGTGGTTCTCGGTGGCGTTCATGAGCTTGACCGGGATGCTGACCAGGCCGAAGGAGACGGTGCCGTTCCAGATGGATCGCACGTGCACACCTTTCCGCCGCTGCACGCCGCTCCCCACCGTCCGGGCCCGTGATGTCCGGCCCTGCGCTCAGCGATCAGCCACTCGCTTTATCCGGTTAGCGGCGTGTTTTTGTGGGATTCATATCTTATGACTCCTTTCGCTCGCGTGGCGGGGCGGCAGCTCGCGCTCAGCAACCTGGAGAAGGTGCTGTATCCGGACAGCGGCTTCACCAAGGGGGAGCTGCTGCACTACTACGCGACCGTGGAGGAGGCCCTGCTCCCCCACCTGCGGGGGCGCGCGGCCTCCTTCCTGCGGTATCCGGACGGGGTGACGGGAGAGCGGTTCTTCAGCAAGAACCCGCCGCCCGGGGCGCCCGAGTGGGTGCGGACGGCGACCGTGGTGCGGTCCGACGGCAGGGGGCGACAGGTGGTGGTCGACGATCTGCCCTCGCTCATGTGGGCGGCCAATCTGGTGACGGAGTTCCATACGCCGCAGTGGTGCGTCGACCGGCCGGACCTCGCCGACCGGCTCGTTCTCGATCTGGACCCCGGGGAGCCCGCGAGCGTCGTCGAGTGCTGCCGGGTCGCCCTGTGGCTGCGGGAGCGGCTGGCCTCGGACGGGCTGACGGCGTACGCGAAGACCTCGGGCAGCAAGGGCCTGCACCTGCTCGCGCCGCTCGAACCGGTCGCTTCGGCCACCGTGACCGCGTACGCGAAACGCCTCGCGGTCACCGCCGAGCGGGAGCTGCCCGAGCTGGTCGTGCACCGGATGAAGCGGAGTCTGCGGGCCGGGAAGGTCTTCGTGGACTTCAGCCAGAACGCCGCCGCGAAGACCACCGCGACCCCGTACACCCTGCGCGCCCGGCCCGAGCCGACCGTCTCGGCGCCGGTCACCTGGGAGGAGGTCGAGGGCTGCGAGCGGCCCGAGGACCTCGTCGTCCTCGCCGGGCAGGTGCCGGGGCGCCTGGAGCGGTACGGGGAGCTGCTCGCGCCCCTGGTGAGCGGCGAGGGGGCGGGGGCGCTGCCGTGAGCGCGCCAAAGCACCGTGGCGGCGCGTTGCCGCGCGGGCTGCGGCCACCGCTGCGGGTCGCTCTCGCGGAGTCCGTGTCCGAGCTGCCCGAGGGCGGACGCTGGGCCTTCGAGCCGAAGTTCGACGGGCACCGGATGCTCGTGTTCCGGGACGCTCAGGACACTCAGGGCGCCGAGGAAGCCTCCGGGGACCCGGGGGGCGGGGGCCAGGTGGTGCTTCAGGCGCGCTCCGGGCGGCTGGTCACACGGGCCTTCCCCGATCTCGTGGCCGCCGCGCTCGCGCTGCCGCCGGGGACCGTGCTGGACGGGGAGGTCGTGGTGTGGACGGACGGGCACACCGACTTCGCGGCCGTGCAGCGCCGGGCCGCCGCCACCGTGGCCCGTTCCGCCGTCCTGGCACGGGCGCTGCCCGCCTCGTACGCGGCCTTCGACGTGCTGGCCGTGGGCGGCGAGGACGTGCGCTCCCTGCCGTACGAGCGGCGCCGCGCGCTGCTGGCCGAGACGCTCGCCCCGCTCGGGCCCCCGCTCCAGGCGGTCCCGGTGACCGAGGACCGGGCGACCGCGCGGCACTGGTACGCCTCCCTGGCCGGCACCGGCGTGGAGGGGCTGGTCGCGAAGCGGCTCGACGAGGCGTACCGGGGCGGGCGGCGCGGCTGGCTCAAGCTGCGGCACCGGGACACCCTGGACGCCCTCGTGCTCGGCTTCGTCGGTGGCCGCGCGAGGCCGCGGCTGCTCGTCCTGGCCCTGCCCGGGGACGGGTCCCCGGTGGCCTCCACCCCCTTGGCGCCGGCCCTGCGCTCACGGGCCGCCGCCCTGCTGCCGCCCGCCGAGGGCGGCCGGGGGACGGTCACGGCCGCCGGGACCGGCGAGACGGCGTACGAGAGGGTGGCCGCCGGCGCGGTGGTCGAGGTGCGGCGGGAGACCACCCGGCAGGGCACCGTCGAGGTCGTGCGCTTCCGGCTGCCGGAAGGGGAGTGAGCGGGACCCGCGGCGCGGGCGGCGTCCCGGTGCCCGCCCCGGCGGCACCGGACCGGGGGGACCGGGGGCCGCCTCGGCGGACACCGGGGCCCCTGCGGCACCGCGCTCACCGCCGCTTTCACTCCCTGTGGCCGATTGCGCTCTCTCCGTATCGCTTTTAGCGTTAATCAGGCGAATCGGGCAGGTGACGCCCGCTCGTCGTCACTTTCGGTCATCGCGCCACTGGAGCCGTCATGTCCTTCCGCAGCGCCACTCTCCGCCCGACCACGACGACCACCCCCCTGCGGGCCCCCCTCCACGTCTCCCGCCTTCGCGCGGCCGCCGCCTGCGGGCTGCTCGCCGGGGCCCTGGCCCTCGGCGCGGCCTCGCCCGCCGGGGCGGCCGGGGACCCCCGGGGGCAGGGCGGCTCCACCACCAGCGCCGACCAGTCCGCGCCGAAGGTCGGTACGGAGGGGCAGGTGGTCGCGCGGGGCGGGCTGCTGCTGCGGGACGCGCCCACGCGGGACAGCGCCGTGATCCGCCACGTGCCGTACGGGGCCACCGTGCGCATCTACTGCCGGACCTCGGGCGACACGGTGGACCAGGACACCACGTGGTACCTGCTCACGGACGGAACCTGGGCCTGGGGCTCGGCGCGCTACGTCAAGACCGTCGGCGCGGCCCCGCGCTGGTGCTGAGCGGCACCCGCGCACCGGCGGGGAGCGGAGGTTCGGGCCGTCGGCCGGTCGGCCCGAGCCGGCTGTCGGCCCTACCGGCCGAGCGGGCCGTACCGGCCGACCCGAGGGAGCCGACATAACGGGACATTAGGTATGTCGCTTGCTACGTTCCCGGCATGACCGGAACGAGCAGCGCGCCCCCGCTCCCCGGCGCCGCCACGCTTCCGCCCCGGCGGCGGGGCGTCGAGCTGACGCTCGTCGTGCTCGCCGTCGTCCTGTCCGTGTTCGGCTACCTCGTCGTGGGGCTGACCCGCGAGGGCGCCGCTCCCCCGGACACGCTCGGCTACGGGGCGGGGCTCGGCGGTCTCGCGCTGCTCGCGCACCTCGCCGTACGGCTGTGCGCCCCGTACGCCGATCCGCTGCCGCTGCCGATCGCGGTACTGCTCAACGGGGTGGGCCTGGTCCTCATCCACCGGCTGGACCTCCAGACGCCGGGCGACCGTGCGGCGCCCGCGCAACTCGTCTGGTCCACCGTCGGGGTCGGGTTGTTCATCCTGGTCGTGGCCCTGTTGCGCGACCACCGCGCGTTGCGGCGCCTCGCGTACCTGTCGATGGTCGCGGCGCTCGTGCTGATGATCGTGCCGATCTTCTTCCCCTCGGTGAACGGGGCCCGGATCTGGATCCGGGCCGGTGACTTCTCGCTCCAGCCGGGGGAGTTCGCGAAGGTGCTGCTCGCCGTGTTCTTCGCGAGCTATCTCGCGGCCAACCGGAACGCGCTGCGTTTCACGGGGCGGCTGATCTGGCGGGTGCGGCTGCCGAGCGGCCGGGTGCTCGGGCCGATCGTCGCGGTGTGGCTGCTGAGCGTCGGCGTCCTGGTGCTGGAGCGGGACCTCGGCACCTCGCTGCTGTTCTTCGGCCTGTTCGTCATCGTGCTGTACGTGGCGACCGGCCGTACCGGATGGATCGCGGTGGGGCTGCTGCTGGCGGCCCTCGGGGCCTTCGCCGTGGGCTCCCTCGAACCGCACGTCCACCAGCGGGTGGAGGACTGGCTCCACCCCTTCGCCACGATCGAGGCCGGGCGCGGGCCCAGCCAGCTCGCCCAGTCGCTGTTCGCCTTCGCGGCCGGCGGGGTGCTGGGCACGGGCCTGGGCGCGGGGCACTCGGCGCTCATCGGTTTCGCCGTGAAGTCCGACTTCATCCTCGCGACCGCCGGGGAGGAGCTGGGGCTCGCCGGCCTGACGGCGCTGTTCCTGCTGTACGCGCTGCTCGTGGAGCGCGGTTACCGCACCGCCCTCGCGCTGCGCGACCCCTTCGGGCGCCTGCTCGCGACCGGTCTCGCCTCCATCGTGGCGCTCCAGGTCTTCGTCATCGCGGGCGGGGTGACGGGGCTGATCCCGCTGACCGGGATGGCCATGCCCTTCCTCGCGCAGGGCGGCTCCTCCGTCGTCACCAACTGGGTCATCGTCGCCCTGCTGATCCGGATGAGCGACTCGGCGCGGGGGCTGCCGCCCGGCGCCGAGCCCGTGGAGGCGCGGGAGGCCCGGACTCCGGAGGTGGACCGGACATGACGCGGTACATCAGGCGGGCCGCCGCGCTGTGCCTGGTGCTGCTCGTCGCGCTGCTGCTCAACGCCACCCGGGTCCAGGTGTTCCGGGCGCAGGGTTACGACGACAACCAGGCCAACCGGCGCGCCTCCATCGCCCGGTACGGGCAGCCTCGGGGCGACATCCTGGTCGGCGGCTCCCCGGTGACCGGCTCCCGCGACACGGGCGAGTTGCTGCGTTATGAACGCACGTACCGCCAGGGCCCGTTGTACGCGCCGGTCACGGGGTACACCTCGCAGGTCTTCGGCAGCACCCTCCTGGAGCGGACCGAGGACCCGCTGCTGGCGGGGAGCGATCCGGCGCTGTCCCCGTTCCCGCTGTGGAACGAGCTGACCCGCTCCCGCAGCCGGGGCGGCGACGTCGTGACCACGATCGAGCCGGGCGTGCAGCGGGCGGCCTTCGCGGGGCTCGCGGGGCGTACGGGGGCGGTCGCCGCGATCGAGCCGACCACGGGGCGGGTGCTCGCCCTGGTCAGTTCCCCCTCGTACGATCCCGCGCGGCTGTCGGGGACGGGCCGCTCGGTGACCGGCGCGTGGAACAGGCTGCTCAGCGATCCGGCGCAGCCCATGCTGAACCGGGCGATCGCGCAGACGTACCCGCCCGGCTCCACTTTCAAGATCGTGACGGCGGCCGCGGCGCTGGACGCGGGCGCCGTCCGGGACGTCGACGAGCCGACCCGCTCCCGGGACCCGTACACCCTGCCGGGCACCTCGACCTCGCTGTCGAACGAGGTCGAGGGCTGCCAGAACGCCTCCCTGCGGTACGCCTTCCAGTGGTCCTGCAACACGGTGTTCGCGGCGCTCGGCGTGCGTACCGGGCTGCGGGACATGGCGCGTACGGCGCGGGGCTTCGGCTTCAACGACCAGGGGCTGCGCATCCCCTTCCACGTCGCGGCGAGCAATTTCGACACCTCGCTGGACCGGGCCCAGCTCGCGCTGTCCGCGATCGGGCAGTACGACACGCGGGCCACACCGCTCCAGATGGCGATGGTCGCGGGGGCCGTCGCGGGCGGTGGCTCGGTGCCGCAGCCGCAGCTCGTACGGCGGACGGTCACGCACGGCGGCGATGTCGTGAGCGAGCCGGGGCCGCGGGACCTGTACCGGGCGATGACGCCGTACACCGCGGCGCGGCTGCGGGAGTTGATGGTCGACGCGGTGGAGCGGGGCACGGGCGGGCGGGCCGCGATCCCCGGCGTCCAGGTCGGCGGGAAGACCGGGACGGCGCAGCACGGGGTCGGCAACAAGGGCACGCCCTACGCGTGGTTCGTGTCCTGGGCGCAGGCGGCCGACGCGCCCTCCCCGCAGGTCGCGGTCGCCGTCGTGGTCGAGGACGCCTCGGCGGACCGGGGCGACATCAGCGGGGGCGGGAACGCGGCACCGATCGCGCGCTCGGTCATGCAGGCGGCGCTCAGGGCCCGGGAGGACGAGAAGAGGTAGGGAGGCGAGGGGGCGCGTACCCGGGGCGCGTACCGGGGCGCGTACCCGGGGCGCGGGCATGTGGCGGGGGTCGCTCGCGCCTCCTGCGGCGCCGTGGGACGCGGGGACCGAGGACACGGGGACGCGAGGACACGGGGACGCGAGCGGTGGTGTCCCTTCCGGGACCAGCCGCCTCCCCGTCTCCCACTCCCGCCCGCCCCCGGAGGCCGCCGGACTCAGCCTCGCGGCTTGACCATCTCGCCGCGCGCCCGGGAGGCGCGTTCGGCCGCCTTCGCGAGATCCACGTCCTTCGGGCTCCGGCCCACGGACTCCGGGGTGATCTCGGCGATCGAGGCGGCCGTGTTGCCGTCGGCCCACGCGCACATCGGGAAGGTGATGCGCACCGCCCCCTGGGTGCTGGTCATCGTCTGGCAGCTGACGGTGACGCCCGAACCGCCCTTGCCCGGGAAGTCCTTGGCGGGTACGTCGATCCTCGCGCCCTTCGCCTCGCCCGCGCCCTTGAGCATGCTGCGGCGGGTGCCGTCGAGGTTCTTGATCCGGCCGTACATCCCGGAGACGACCAGGGAGCCGCCCGCCTCGCCCTGGTCGGCGGCGAGGTAGGTCACGACGACGGCCTGCGCGTCGCGGACGTCGCGCGCCCCCTCCGCCTCCTCGGCGATCTTGGCGCCCTCGTTCTGCGAGAGGTCCTGGTCGCGCTCGTACTGACCGCCGAGCAGCTTGACGGGCGGGGCGAGCCGGAAGCGGGCCTCGGGGAAGGGGTCCTTCTTCTCTTCGCCGCCGGACAGGGCCAGGACGACACCGAGGACCACGAGGACGGCCACCACCCCGGCCGCGATCCCGCCGATCAGCAGCCCGCGCCGCTTCCCGGAGGAGGGCGCGGGGCCCGGGGGCACCCCGGGGGCGCCGAACGGCTGGTGCGGGAAGGGCGGTTGCTGACCGTACGGGGTCTCGGGGACCGCCGGGGCGGCGTACGGGGGCTGCGCGCCGTAGGGAGGCTGCTGTCCGTAGGGGGGCGCCGCCTGCTGGGACTGACCGGCGAGAGCCTGACTCCCGTGGGCGCCGTAGGCGGCACCCTGCCCGCCGTGGGCCGGGCCCTCCGGAGTCCAGGGCGGTGACGCCTCGTTCCCGTACGCGGCGGGCTGCTCACCGTACGGGCTGGGCTGCGCCCCGTACGGGCTGGGCGGGCCGCCGTACGGCGAGGACGTGTCACCGTACGGCGCGAGGGGATCGCCGTACGCGGGCGGCCGCTCCCCGTACGGGGCCTGCGGCTGCTCCCCGTAAGCCGGCGGCTGTTCCCCGTAGGCGGACGCCCGCTCCTCGTACGGGGTCTGCTCCTGGCCGTCCGCGGACGGCTGCCGCGGGGGCGGCGGGGATGCGCCGTACGGGTGCGAGCCGTACGGGTCTTGACGCGGATCGCCCGCTCCGGGCGCCGGGGGCATGGACATGGCCGAAACGGTATGCCATGCGCGGACCGGGCCTGACCGCTTTCCGTGGTTCCCGCGCGGGCGGGCCCGCGGCGCAAAGTCGGCGCACGGGGATTGACGCCCTTACTGACGCGCAGTCTCATAGTGGTGTGACCGACGGTAACCCGGATGGGTACGAAGAGATGGGGACGGCATGGCGACGATGACGGACGTCGAGGTTCTCCGTGACGCGCTCGGGGAGCTCAAGGACCGGGAGCAGGTGGCCAGACGGCTGCTGGAGTCCTCCGCCAAGCACTCCTTCGACCCGGACAAGGAGCTGGACTGGGACGCGCCGTTCGAGGACGGGAAGTGGTTCTGGCCGCCCGAGCTGGTCTCCCTGTACGACACGCCGCTGTGGAGGAGGATGCCCGAGGAGCAGCGCATGGCACTGGCCATGCACGAGGCGGCCTCGCTCGCCTCGCTCGGCATCTGGTTCGAGGTGATCCTCATGCAGCTGCTCGTGCGGCACATCTACGACAAGCCGGTGACCAGCGCGCATGTGCGGTACGCGCTGACCGAGATCGCCGACGAGTGCCGGCACTCGATGATGTTCGCGCGGATGATCCAGTCCGGCGGGGCCCCCGCCTACCCGGTCTCCCGCTTCAACCACAATCTGGCCCGCGTCCTCAAGGCGGTCTCCACGACGCCGGGTTCCTTCGCGTGCACGCTGCTCGGCGAGGAGATCCTGGACTGGATGCAGCGGCTGACCTTCCCGGACGAGCGGGTGCAGACCCTGGTGCGCGGGGTCACCCGTATCCACGTGGTCGAGGAGGCCCGGCACGTGCGGTACGCCCGTGAGGAGCTGCGGCGGCAGATGGTGACCGCGCCGAAGTGGGAGCGCCGGCTGACCCGGATCACCTCCGGAGAGGCGGCCCGGGTGTTCTCCACCGCCTTCGTCAACCCGCAGGTGTACGTCAACGTGGGGCTCGACAAGCACGAGGCGATGGAGCAGGTCAAGGCGAGCGGGCACCGCCGCGAGGTGATGCAGAACGGCGCGAAGCGGCTGACCGACTTCCTCGACGACATCGGGGTGCTCCAGGGTGTCGGCCGCAGGATGTGGCGCTCCTCCGGATTGCTCCCCTGAGCAGGGGTTCTTCGCCCCGTCCGTCCCTCCGGAGCCGGAGGGACGGGCCGCTGGGAGACACTGGACGGGTGAGAACCGAGGACGTCCCCTTCGTCGGCGGCCCGCTGGACGGGCGGGTGCTGCCCGTGCTGACCGGTCCGACCGGCCTGCCGCCCAAGCAGTACAAGGTGCCGGTGCCCGACGCCGCGGGTGGTCCGCCGACCGTGCTCGTGTACCGGCGCGAGCCGGTCGCCCCGAGCAGGCGGCTCGGCCTGCCGCGCGGCTGGCGCTACCTGCACGACCCCTCCGGGCGGATCGACCGGCTGCGCTGGCCGTGGTCCCGGCCGGTGGACGGCGCCCGTACCCAGGAGTCCGGGAACGGGGCCCCGCACACCGGAGCGCCCGTAGGTCACGAAGACGATCGGTAGGGAGCGGGACCGGTCGCGCTGGGGCAGGGGCGACCGGAGGTGAGAGACGGCGGGCCCGCCACGCGCTCTCGCGTGGCGGGCCCTTCGCGAGCGGGTGCGCGGCGGCACGCGCGCGGCGCCCGAGCGGGCCCCGCGCGGTGCCGGACCGGTGACCGGGGACGTGCCACCGGGACGGCGCGTCCGGTGGACGCGTGCCGCCGGGCCCCCCGTCAGGCGGTGGCGGCCGACTCCAGGAAGGCGGCCGTCTTCTCCGGCTCGTAGAAGAAGTTCTCGAAGTCGGCCGGGTCGTTGAAGCCGTTCGCGAAACGGTCGGCGACGGGCTGGAGCTGACCGGCCGCGCCGATCAGGTTGAGGACGTGCTCGGGCGGCACGCCGAGCATCGCGTTGGTCCACTTGGTGACGTGCTGGGCGGTGTCCCAGTAGCGGTCGAAGGCGGACCGCATCCACTCCTCGTCGAAGGGCCGGTCGCCGTGTTCGAGGATCGCCCCGAGGTAGGCGGCGGCGCACTTCGACGCCGAGTTGGAGCCCTGGCCGGTGACCGGGTCGTTGGCCACGACGACGTCCGCGACCCCGAGGACCGCCCCGCCGCCGGGCAGCCGGCCGACCGGCTTGCGCACGGTCGGCGCGTAACGGCCCGCGAGGGTGCCGTGCGCGTCGGTCAGCTCGACCTTGGTGGCGCGCGCGTACTCCCAGGGGACGTACCTCTCCATCAGCTCCAGCGTGAGGGCCAGGTGCTCGGAGGGGTCCTTGACGCCCTTGAAGACGTCGAGCGGGCCGCCCGGGACGCCCTCCCAGAAGAGGATGTCGGCGCGGCCGGAGGTGGTGAGGGTCGGCATGACGAACAACTCGCCGACGCCCGGCACCAGATTGCAGCGCACCGCGTCGAACTCGGGGTGCTCGGGGCGCGGCCCGAGGCCGTGTACGTAGGCCACGGCGAGCGCGCGCTGCGGGGCGTCGTACGGCGAGCGGGAGGCGTCGCGCTCGAACATCGACACGAGTTCGCCCTTGCCGGCCGAGACCAGCACGAGGTCGTAGGTGCGCGCGAAGTAGTCGAGGTCGGAGACGGCCGCCCCGTGGATGACGAGCTGACCGCCGCGCTGCGCGAAGGTCTCCATCCAGCCGGCCATCTTCACGCGCTGGTCCACGGACTGCGCGTAGCCGTCGAGCCGGCCGACCCAGTCGACGGCGCGGGACGAGTCGGGCGCGGCCACGGAGACGCCGAGGCCCTCGATGCGGGGCGCCTGGCTCTCCCAGAAGTTGAGCTGGAGGTCGCGTTCGTGCTGGAGCGCCGTGTGGAACATGCACTGGGTGGACATGACCCGGCCCGAACGGATCTCGTCCGCCGTGCGATTGGACATGAGGGTGACCTCGTACCCGTTCGACTGCAGTCCGAGGGCGAGCTGGAGGCCGGACTGTCCGGCTCCCACGACGAGTATCTTCCGCATGGCGGCGGTTCTCCTTGGCTATTCGGGCAGGACGTCGAGTGCGTGGCCGACGAGCGTGAGAAGCGTCTCGATGACCGGTATCCGTCGGCGCGCGTCCATGATCATCACAGGTACGTGCGCGGGGACGGTCAGCGCCTCCCGGACGTCGGCGGGCTCGAAGTCCTCGCTGCCCTCGAAGTGGTTCACGGCGACGACGTACGGCAGCCCGCAGCTCTCGAAGTAGTCCAGGGCGGGGAAGCAGTCGTCGAGCCTGCGGGTGTCGGCGAGGACGACCGCGCCGACGGCCCCGCGCACGAGGTCGTCCCACATGAACCAGAAGCGCTGCTGGCCCGGCGTGCCGAACAGATAGAGCACGAGGTCGTCGTCGAGCGTGATGCGGCCGAAGTCCATGGCGACGGTGGTCGTGGACTTGCCGGGCGTCGCCGTGAGGTCGTCGGTGTCCTCGCTGGCCCGGGTCATCAGGGCCTCGGTCTGCAGGGGCGTGATCTCGGAGACGGCGGTGACGAGCGTCGTCTTGCCGACGCCGAAGCCACCGGCCACCACGATCTTGGTGGCGATGGGCGCACGGGTGCGGTCCGTCTGCCACGGCTGGAGGACCTCCTCGGCGGCCTGGGCCGCGGGCGGGGTGAGGAGGTCAGAGGCGGCGGAGTCCACTCAGCACCCTTTCGAGCAGTGCGCGGTCGGGCTGACCGGGGCCGTGCCCGGTTCCGTACACGCGGATCTTTCCCTGGTCGGCGAGGTCGCTCAGCAGTACCCGGACGACGCCGAGAGGCATCCGGAGCAGGGCGGCGATCTCGGCGACGGTGCGCATTCTGCGGCACAGTTCGACGATCGCCCGCATCTCGGGCATGACCTTGCCGGCGAGGTCGCCGTTGGTCAGCTCCGGCCGCGCCTCGGGCGCCTCGATGGCGGCGACGAAGGTCTCGACCAGCAGGACGTGCCCGAAGCGGGTGCGTCCGCCGGTGAGCGAGTACGGGCGGACCCGCGCGGGTTTGCGGTCGGCCCCCCGGGTGGGGAGCTTGGGACTGCGGGGCTCGGTCACTGGACGCTCTCCATCGACTGGCGCAGTTCGCTGCGGAGTTCGGGGGTGAGGACGTGCCCGGCCCGGCCGACGAAGAGCGCCATGTGGTACGCGACGACGCTCATGTCGCAGTCCGGGGTGGCGTGCACGCCGAGCAGTGAGCCGTCGCTGATCGACATGACGAAGAGGCTGCCCTCCGCCATCGCGACCATCGTCTGCTTGACGTTCCCCGCCTCCATGAGGCGGGCGGCGCCGATGCACAGGCTGCCGAGGCCGGAGACGATGGTGGCGAGGTCGGCGCTGGAGCCCCTGGGGCCCTCGGGCTTCTCCTGGGGGCTCGGCGCGGCCGTGCCCGGGTCCGAGGACAGCAGCAGCAGCCCGTCCGAGGAGACCACGGCCACCGAATGGAGGCCCGGCACCTCCTCGACCAGATTGGTCAGCAGCCACTGGAGGTTACGGGCCTCCGAGCTGAGTCCGCGGCTGTCCGGCCGCGGGGCCCCGGCGGATGTCTCGATGGTGCTTGCCGTACGCGTGGTACGGCCGGGCGCAGTCAACTGCGTGCCTCCTCGACTGAGTCCCCCTCGGCTGTGGCATCTGGTCCTGCATCCGCGCTGGTCGGTGCCGTCGGGTCGGCGGCGTGCGGCGGTCGTGCGTTCCCCGTGAGTCCTGCGGTGGAGTCGTCGGTGGGGGCGCCGCCGGCCTCGTCGGCCGGTCGCGTCGGCCGAGGTACGGCGCCCGTCTCCCCGGCCATCTCGGCCTCGACGTCGCGCCTGCCGTCCTTGGCCCCCTGGTGGAAGCCGCCGAGCCGGCGCCGCAGGGCCTCCGCGTCGATCCCGCCCGCGCTGGGCCGGGCGGCCGGCGTCGGGGCGCTGATCTTGGGGGTGCGCTTGGGCAGCCCCTTGTCGGTGACCCGGTCCCACTTCTCGACCCGCTCGGCGGCGGCGGCCTCCGCCTCGGCGGTGTCCGGGACGCGCTCGTGGGCGTCGGGCCCGATGGCGTACGGGCCGGCGGGCGCGGCGGGTCGCGGTGCTGGGGCGGGGACCGGCTGCGCGGCCGGCGCGGCTACGGGGGCGGGGTTTCCGCCCCGGGGGCTGTCCGGCGTACGCGGCTGCCGGCCGGGCGGTGTGTGCGGCCGCTGCTCCGGCTCCGGCTCCCGCTCCGGCTGCTTCGGGAGCTGGAGCTCCATCGTCGTCTCGGCGGGTGTCTCCACGACGGGACGCGACGCGAGACCGGGAGCACCGGCCGAGGGCGTCTGTTCGGGGGCCGGGGCCGCGGCGGGCGGCTTAGGGGCCGCGGGGGCGGAGCCGGTGGCGGCCGGGGCCGCGGGGGCCCCGGGCGCGAAGCCGGTGGTGGCCGTCTCGCCCGCTACCGCCCCGGCCTCCGCCTCGCGTACCGACTGCTCGGCGGCGGCGATGAGCGGGTCGTGGTGCGGGGCGGCGTCCTCGTCCGCGGCGGGCTCCTCCCCGGCCCTCCTGGACGCGGCCCCAGGCCCCGAGGCGGGTCCGGACGCGGCTTCGGGCTCGTGCGCGTGCTCGGGCGCGGCGGGGGCGGTGCCTTCCTCGGCGGAGGCGGCGTCGGCGTCGGCGTCGGCGTCGGCGTCGGCGTCGGCGTCGGCGTCGGCGTCGGCGTCGGCGTCGGCGTCGGCGTCGGCGTCGAGGTTGGAGTTGAGGTCGGCGGCGTCCGGGGGCGTGGCCGGGGCGGGGTCGGGTTCCGCTCCCCTGCCCCGCAGTTCGTTGGAGTTGGCCTCGGCCTCCGAACCCGGCAGGGCCACGGCGGGGGCGGCGCCGGGGACCGTGCCACCGCTGCCCGGGGGCACGACCCCGGCGGCCGGACTCGCGAGGACGGGCGCCGGCAGCACGACGACGGCGGCGGTCCCGCCCTGCTTCTGCTCACGCAGCCGGACCCGGATGCCGTGCCGGGAGGCGAGCCGGGCGACGACGTACAGGCCGAGTCCGAGACCACCGTCACCGCCCTCCTGCTGGAGGGTGTCGCCCGGCCGGAAGTCGGCGAGCAGCCTGTTGACCTCGCCGAGGCGCTCGTCCGCCATACCGATGCCCTCGTCCTGGACGGAGAGCATGACCTCCCCGTTCTCCAGGAGCCAGGCGCAGACCTCCACCTGGGCGTCCGGCGGGGAGAAGGTGGTCGCGTTCTCCAGCAGCTCGGCGACCAGATGGCTGAGGTCGTCGGCGCAGAAGCCCGCGATGTGGGCGTGCGGCGGCAGAGTGGTGATCCGGACCCGTTCGTAGCGCTCGATCTCGCTGACCGCGGCGCGCACCACGTCGACCAGCGGAACCGGGCCCGGGTGCTGGAGTCCGTGGTCGGCTCCGGCGAGGACCAGCAGGTTCTCGCTGTGGCGGCGCATCACGGTCGCGAAGTGGTCGAGCTTGAACAGGGTCGCGAGACGGTCCGGGTCCTGCTCGCGCTCCTCCAGGCCCTCGATGACCGCGAGCTGACGCTCGACCAGGCCGAGGGTGCGCAGCGCGAGGTTCACGAAGGTGCCCTGGATCGAGCCCCTGGCCGTCTCCAGCTGGGCACTCGCCTCGGCGAGCGCGGTGCGCAGGGACTCGCGCTCGTCGGCCATCGACTGCCGCTGCCCGATGAGGTGCTTGCGGTCGGCCTCCAGCGTGGTGATGCGCTCGTGCAGTTCGACGGCGTGCGCGTGCAGCAGGTTGACGGAGTGCACGACCTGCGCGAACTCGTCGTTGCGGCCCTTGAAGCGCACCGGCTCCTCGGCCTCCGGGTCGGCGGCCACCCGGGCGGCCCCCAGCCGCAGCGCGGCGAGCGGGCGGGTCAGCGAGCGGGCGGTGCCCGTCGTGACGCCGACGGCGACCAGCAGCAGGACCCCGATCAGGGCGATCCGGATCTCCAGACCGGTCACGTCGTCGTCGCGCAGCGCCTCGACGCGCTTCGTGCGGTCGGAGGCGAGCGCCGACTCCACGCCCCGCATCAGCTCCAGACGCCCGGTGAGCGCCGAGTCCACCTTGTCGCGGCTCAGGCGGAGATCGCTCTGCGACAGGGTGGGCTGGTCGGTGAGGGTCTTGAGGTACTTCTCCGCCACCTCCACGTCGGCGCCGTTGACCGTCGAGGCGTACGAGGCGGACTGGTCCTTGGGGGCGGCGGCGCGGAAGTCGGCGAGCGCGCCCTCCTCCCGCACCCGCGCCTGCTGGGCCGCGGTGCTCAGCGCGTCGCGCTGCTTCTCGGCCTCGGGGTCGCGGCGGGGCACGGCGGTGGCCAGTCCGGTCACCGGGTCGATGACGGTGTCGGTGCCGGAGGCGCGGGGTACCGAGAAGGCGGCGAGCAGCAGGCCGCGGGCGATCCCGGCCTGCTCCACCGCGTCGTCGAGGTCGACGAGCGCGTGCGGGGCGCCCCCCGCCCGTGCGGGCATCCGGTCGGCCAGCTCCGCCACGACGGTGTGCAGCCGGGCGATCGCCGAGGAGTACGAGGTGTGGGCGGCCAGGGCGGTGCCCTTGCCGGTGAGGGCCTGACGGCGCACCCCGTTCACGGCGTCGAGGTCGGCGCGCAGATCGGCCGGGACGTCGGCGGCGTTCAGTTCCTGGATCGCGCGGTCCACCCGGGCGCTGCGGTTCTCCGCGAGCCCGCCGCCGCGCGGCCGGCCCGCCGCGATGTAGGCGGTGACCTCGTCCCGTTCGTCGGCGAGCGACTGGGCCAGCCCGATCGACTGCTGGGCGACGGTCGCGAGATCCACGAGCCGCTGCGACTCGTGGACGTCACGCGTGGCGGAGACGAGCGCCGGGGCCCCGGCGCCCACGACGGCGGCGGCGACCACGGCCACCGCGATCACCAGCCTGCTGCGCACCCGCATACGGCGCCCGGCCGGTGGCTGCGGCACCTCGGCCGCGGGCCCCGCCTGGTTCTGCCGCGTCGGTCCTGGGGCCCGCCTGGGTCCGGGGACCTGTGCGGCACCCTGCCCGGGGGTCTGCTCCGCAGTTCCCTCCTGGGCAGTGACCTCCTCGGTCCGTGATCCGCTCTTGCCCCGAGGCCGCGTTTTCTGCACCGGTGCTCACATTCCTGACTCGTCCTGCCCCTGCGCCTGGGTGACGGCTTGTCAGCACAGGCGCCCCCGGTCCGCGTGTCCTCGACCATTCCAGTGCCTGTGCGGAAGTAGTCGCGCGCACCGCCTGCCCCGCCACCCGAAGGAGTGAACATGCACCGGGAGTTGGTGGGCAAGTTCCCACACCGCCGAGCACGGCACCGCGCGGGGGGCCGGTTGGACGCGCCGCGCGGCCTTTGGCAAGATACCCCGCCCCCTCCCGACGGAGCTGATCATTCCGGCGGAAATCCGGCGCTGACCTGGAAGGACTCCACATTCCGGGGGCTGGAGTGAAGGGCTCGTGCAGACTGTCGACATGCGGATCGAACTGGCCACCGAGCCGAGCGTGCCCGACCACCTCAACGAGGACTTCCTGTCCGTCACGCTTCCCGCCTCCGGTCAGGGAGGATCACTGGTCCTTCTGGACGGGGTCACCCCGCCGCGGGGCCCGAGCGGATGCGAGCACTCGGTTCCGTGGTTCACGGCGCGGCTGGGCGGGGCGCTGGCGGAACTGTCCGTTTCGCGCGGGGATCTGACGCTGCGGGAGATTCTTGGCCTGTCCATCCTCCGCACGTCCGAGGTTCACCGAACGGGTTGTGACCTTTCTCACCCGCGCACACCGCAGGCCACCGTGGTGCTGGCCCGCTGGGACGACGCGGCCCTGGAGTACCTCGTCCTGTCGGACTCGGTGCTGCTGCTGGAGGAGAGCGACGGCACCGTCGTCCCGGTCCTCGACGACCGGCTCGACCGGCTGCCGCCACACATCGACGCACTGCGCGCCGCGGTCCGCGCCCTCCCCGACGGGAGCCCGGAGCGGGCCGCCGCCGCGCGCGCGTACGTCGACGGGGTCGAGGCGCTGCGCAACGCCCCGGGCGGTTTCTTCACCGCCGCCGCCGACCCCTCGGTGGCGGAACTGGCCGTCACCGGCTCCCTGCCGAGGGCCCGGCTGCGCGCCTTCGCGGCGGTGACCGACGGGGCGGGCCGCTGGGTGGACGTCTTCTCCCGGGGCACCTGGACGGACCTCTTCCACCTCCTGCGCGCGCGGGGCCCGCAGTCCCTGATCGACGAGGTCCGCGCCCTGGAGGCCACCACACCGGTGGCGGGCAAGCAGCACGACGACGCGACGGCGGCACTGCTCGAACCGTGACCGGGCTGATCGGGGGC
>NZ_JBIAFO010000002.1:319886-338520 GCF_042869355.1 Streptomyces sp. NPDC007088 | reverse complement strand
TGCGGGGCTGCGGGGCTGCGGGGCTGCGGGGCTGCGGGGCTGCGGGGCTGCGGGGCTGCGGGGCTGCGGGGCTGCGGGGCTGCGGGGCTGCGGGGCTGCGGGGACGGTAAGTGCCCGGCGGCACGCGCGGGGGCACGCGGGGTGCGGGGACGCGGGATGGGGCTGGTGTGCCGTGTGGGTGTGGGGCGGGCGGCGGCTCCCCGCCAGGCCGGTCAGCCGTCGCGACGGCCACACCCCCCGCCTCCTCCGCACCACCACCGGCCGGACGCGTCCAGCCCGTCACCCGGTCCCCCGTCGGGACCCCGCCGGCCGGGCGGCGCCGGCCGACCACCCGGACCCCGCCCGGTCCGCCCGGTCCGGTCGGTCCGCCCGGTCCGCCCGGTCCGGTCGACCCCGCCCGGTCCGGTCGGCCCTGCCGGACCCGCTCCGGCTAACCGGTCTCCGCGTTGAGCCTCCGCAGGAGCCGGGCCAGCTCGGCGACCTCCCCGCGGTCCCAGTCCGCGAGCCGGCGGACGTAGCGGGCCCGTCGCGCCTCCCGCACCGCCCGGAAACGCCCCCGCCCCTCGTCCGTCAGGCGCAGGAGCCAGGCCCGGCCGTCGGCGGGGTCGGGTTCGCGGGTGACCAGGCCCAGAACCTCCAGCGCGTGCAGCTGCCGGCTCATCGTCGCCTTGCCCACACCGATGTAGGCCGCGAGTTCGGTGGCCCGCTGGGGGCCCGACTCGTCGAGCCGCACGAGCAGCCCGTAGGCCGCCGGTTCCAGATCCGGGTGCACCTCTCTGGCCATCTCCCCGGACGTGGCCCGCGCGCGCCGCAGAAACAGGGTCAGCTCGCGTTCGAGCGAGAGGAATTCGAGATCGCTCATCAGGGCCTTCCGGTCCGGGCAGGCTGAAAAACGCCGTTCCCCATTCGGTGGAACCGCAGCTTGGACAGTATTTCGCAGGACTGGACCAGTGGTGGCGGGAAGGTGACCTATCCACCTGCGCATCTACGTGCGTAGCGTGCGCTGCTGACATGAACACGGCGCCCGACCCGGCCGTGTCGCGTCGCCAGGTTCCCCCCACTCAGGACCTCACGGAGGCACGCTATGCACGTGCACAGAACCGGATCGGCCCGTCGCTCGCGACTCAGAGCGGCCGGAAGCCTGCTCGCAGCCCTGTCCCTTCTCCTCGCCCTGCCGGTCGCCGCTCAGGCCGCCGACGAGGGCTCCGTGCCCGAACGTGGCAGCGCCTACCTCGGTATGGGGGTGGCCTCCCACGACGGGGTCGACTCCCTGCCCCGCGACAACCGCGCCGCCCAGACCGAGGGCGTGGACGTCTCCGGCCACCAGGGAAGCGTCAACTGGACCTCGCTGTGGAACAGCGGCGTCAAGTGGGCGTACGCAAAAGCAACCGAAGGAACGTCGTACACCAACCCCTCCTTCGCCCAGCAGTACAACGGTTCGTACAACGTCGGCATGATCCGGGGGGCGTACCACTTCGCCACCCCGGACACGTCGAGCGGCGCCGTACAGGCCAACTACTTCGTTGCCCACGGAGGCGGCTGGTCCAAGGACGGCAAGACCCTGCCGGGCGTCCTGGACATCGAGTGGAACCCGTACGGCGCCCAGTGCTACGGGAAGTCCGCCTCCGCGATGGTCAGCTGGATTCGCGACTTCGTGAACACCTACCGGGCCAAGACCGGCCGCGACGCCGTCATCTACACGGCGACCAGCTGGTGGCAGACCTGCACCGGCAACTCCTCCGCCTTCGGCTCCACCAACCCGCTGTGGGTGGCCCGGTACGCCTCCTCGGTCGGCGCGCTTCCGGCCGGCTGGGGCTTCTACACGATCTGGCAGTACACCTCGACCGGCCCGGTCGTGGGGGACCACAACAAGTTCAACGGCGCCCTGGACCGCGTCAAGGCACTCGCCAACGGCTGACGTCCCACCACGCCCCGCCTCCCGCACGGCCCGGCGGCCCGGCGCCCCGCAGCGAGCGGGACGCCGGGCCGTTCGTTCCGGCCGGGGCCGTCACTCCCCGGCCGGAGTCAAAGGCCGCGGCCCCGGGGCCTGGGACCGCGGACCTGGCGCCCCGCCCGGCGCCCTTGGCCCCTTCGTTCTCAGGCCGCCGCCGGGACCGGCACCTGTGCCGTGGTGCCGGCCGGGGTGAGGGCGATCTCCAGGACCTGGCGGACGTCCGTGACGGGGTGGACCTCCAGCTTCTCCAGGACCTCGGCGGGCACGTCGTCCAGATCGGGCTCGTTGCGCTTGGGGATCACGACGGTGGTGATCCCGGCGCGCTGGGCGGCCAGCAGCTTCTGCTTGAGGCCGCCGATGGGCAGGACCCGGCCGGTGAGCGAGACCTCCCCGGTCATCGCGACGTCCGTGCGCACGAGCCGCCCGCTGAGCAGCGAGGCGAGCGCGGTGGTCATCGTGATACCCGCGCTCGGCCCGTCCTTCGGTACCGCCCCGGCCGGGAAGTGGATGTGCACGCCCCGGTCCTTGAGGTCGCCGACCGGCAGTTCCAGTTCGGCGCCGTGCGAACGCAGGAAGGAGAGCGCGATCTGCGCGGACTCCTTCATGACGTCCCCGAGCTGTCCGGTCAGGGTCAGCCCGGAGCCGCCGGTCTCCGCGTCGGCGAGGGACGCCTCGACGAACAGGACGTCGCCGCCGGCCCCCGTGACGGCCAGCCCGGTCGCCACCCCGGGAACCGAGGTGCGCCGCTCGGCCGGGTCCTGCGCCGACTCGGGGACGAAGTGCGGACGCCCGATGAGCTCACGCAGCTCGGTGTCGGTGACGGTGAACGGGAGGTCCCGCTTCCCCAGCTCGTGCTCGGCGGCCACCTTGCGCAGCAGCCGGGCCACCGAACGCTCCAGATTGCGGACCCCGGCCTCGCGGGTGTACTCGCCGGCCAGCTTGCGCAGCGCCGACTCCTCCACCGTCAGCTCGCCGGGCTCCAGGCCCGCGCGCTCCAGCTGACGCGGGAGAAGGTGGTCGCGGGCGATGACGACCTTCTCGTCCTCGGTGTAGCCGTCGAGCCGCACGAGTTCCATCCGGTCGAGCAACGCCTCCGGGATCGCTTCGAGGACGTTGGCGGTGGCCAGGAAGACGACATCGCTCAGGTCGAGCTCCACCTCCAGGTAGTGGTCGCGGAAGGTGTGGTTCTGCGCGGGGTCGAGGACTTCGAGCAGGGCGGCGGCCGGATCGCCCCGGAAGTCCGAGCCGACCTTGTCGATCTCGTCGAGCAGGACGACCGGGTTCATCGAACCGGCCTCCTTGACGGCGCGCACGATCCGGCCCGGCATGGCCCCGACGTAGGTGCGGCGGTGGCCCCGGATCTCGGCCTCGTCCCGCACTCCGCCGAGGGCGACGCGGACGAACTCGCGGCCCATGGCGTGCGCCACGGACTCGCCGAGGCTCGTCTTGCCGACCCCGGGCGGGCCGACGAGCGCGAGCACCGCTCCCCCGCGCCGGCCACCGACCACGCCGAGGCCCCGGTCGGCTCGGCGCTTGCGCACCGCGAGGTACTCGGTGATGCGGTCCTTCACGTCGGCGAGGCCCGCGTGCTCGGCGTCCAGGACCTCGCGGGCGCCCGCGATGTCGTAGGCGTCCTCGCTGCGTTCGTTCCACGGCATGCCGAGGACGGTGTCGAGCCAGGTCCTGATCCAGGAACCCTCGGGGCTCTGATCGCTGGAGCGCTCCAGCTTCTCGACCTCCTTGAGGGCCGCCTCGCGGACCTTCCCGGGCAGGTCGGCGGCCTCGACACGGGCCCGGTAGTCGTCCGACTCGTCCTCGCCGTCCTGTCCGCTCAGCTCGCGCAGCTCCTTGCGGACCGCTTCGAGCTGCCGGCGCAGCAGGAACTCGCGCTGCTGCTTGTCGACGCCCTCCTGGACGTCCTTCGCGATGGCCTCCGCCACGTCCTGCTCGGCGAGGTGTTCGCGCAGCTGGAGGGTGGCGAGCTTGAGCCGGGACACCGGGTCGGCGGTCTCCAGCAGCTCGATCTTCTGGGCGGTCGTGAGGAAGGGCGAGTACCCCGAGTTGTCGGCGAGCGCGCCGACACCCTCGATCTGCTGGACGCGGTCCACGACCTGCCAGGCGCCGCGCTTCTTGAGCCATTCGGTGGCGAGCGCCTTGTACTCGGTGACGAGTTCGCTCACCGCGCCGGGCAGCGGTTCGGGGACGAACTCCTCGACCTTCGTTCCCTCGACCCACAGGGCCGCGCCGGGCCCGGTGGTACCGGCGCCGATGCGGACCCGGCCGCGCCCCTTGATCAGCGCGCCGGGATCGCCGTCGGCGAGCCGGCCGACCTGTTCGACGGTGCCGAGCACACCGGTACTCGCGTAGTTCCCGTCGACCCGCGGCACGAGCAGTACCTCGGGCTTGCCCGCCGCCCCGCCGGACCGCGCGGCGGCCTGCGCGGCCTCGACCGCGGCGCGCACCTCGCTGTCCGAGAGGTCGAGCGGCACGACCATGCCGGGCAGGACGACCTCGTCATCCAGCGGCAGCACGGGCAGGGTGAGCGGTGCGGACGTCAAAGCCATGATCTCCCCTTCGGCATTCAAGTTGAGCTGTATCGACTCAATGCCTGGGGGGTGCCGGATGTTCCCGGACGCGTGTTCGCTCTGAGCGATCATGGGGAAGGGCGTCCGGTGCGGCCCGTGCGCGGCCCCGCGCATCCCTCACAGTTGTCGCATGGAACCCACTGGCATCGCTCCTGACGGCACGTTTCTGCGCGAGGGGTCCCCGGACCGCGTACGTCCGGAGTTCGCCGCGGTGGTGGCGGCGGCCCGGCAGCGGATCGCGGAGACCTTCGGCGACCGGCTGCACAGCGCCTACCTGTACGGGAGCGTGCCGCGCGGCACGGCGCGGCCGGGGCGCTCCGACCTCGACCTGCTGATCGCGCTGCGTTCCCGGCCCACCGAGGAGGACCGCGCGGCGGTCCGCGCGCTGGAGTCCGGGCTCGACGCGGAGTTCCCCGAGGTGGACGGGGTCGGCGCGCTGCTGTGGGACGAGGCCACTCTGCTGAGCGATCTGGAGCGCTGGGACATGGGTTTCTTCGTGGCCGTCCTGTGCACCCCCCTGCTCGGCGAGGACCTCGCCGGACGGCTGCCCGCCTACCGGCCGGACACGCTGCTGGCCCGTGAGCTGAACGGCGACCTCGACGCGGCCCTGGCCCGCTGGGGCGCGCGGGCGGCCGCCTCGCGCGCCGCCGGGGACGCACGGGACCTGCGCGCCCTGGCCAGGGTGGCCGGGCGCAAGCTCGTGCGCACCGGTTTCACGCTGGTCATGCCGGTGTGGGGCGGCTGGACGAGCGACCTCCAGGAGATGGCGGAGGTGTTCGGGACGTACTACCCGGAGCGGGGCGGGCAGATGCGCGCCGCCTCCCGCTCCGCCCGGCGCCCCAACCCCGACACGCTGCCGCTGCTCGTCGGGGACCTCGGGCCCTGGCTCGCCGCGGAGTACACGCGGGTCCACGGGGTGAAGGCGGCGCGGCCGTACCCGGGCTGAGCGGCGCGCGGGCCGGGTACGGCAGGGGCCGCGCGGGCCGGGTACGGCAGCGGCGCGCGGGTGTGCCCGGCCGCCCGGACGCGGGTACGTACGGGGCGGCGCACGGCGCCCCGGCCCTCGCGGGGTCTCTCTCGGCCCTCGCGGTGGGTCTCGCCCAGCCCTCGCGGTGACTCTCGCTCAGCCCTCGCGCTGATTCCACTCGGGCGTCCCGCGCGGTCGTTCCCCCTGTCTTCCTTGTCTTCCCGGGTCCTCCTTGTCTTTCCGGGTCCTCCTTGTCTTCCATGTCTTCCCGGGCGGTGCTTCCGCGCGGTCCGGGCCCTCGCGCGGTCCGCTGCCACAGCGGCGCGGTACGACGGGCGCCCGCCCGTCGGGCGGTCCGCCCGCCGCGGCGGGATCAGTCCTGGTAACCCGGTGCGACGCGGTCGAGGAGCCGCAGCAGCGCGGCCCAGGCCAGGTCGTTGGCCTGGTCGTCGGCGAGGTCGGAGTCGGCCTCGCCGTTCATCTGGCGAGAGGTGTACGCGCAGACCTCCTCGGGCGGCAGGACGAGCGCGGCGCCCCCGGCCTGGGCGGTCACCTGGATCTCGCAGGCCTTGTCGAGGTAGTACATGCGGAGGAAGGCACGCGCGGCCGTCTCACCGATGGTCAGCAAGCCGTGGTTGCGCAGCACGAGCGCGTGGTGCTCGCCGAGGTCGGTGACGAGCCGCTGCTGCTCGGCGAGGTTGAGGGCCTGACCCTCGTAGTCGTGGTAGGCGAGGCGGCCGTAGAACTCCATGGACATCTGGTTGAGCGGAAGCAGTCCCCCCTCCTGCGCGGCGACGGCGCAGCCCGCCTTGGTGTGGGTGTGCAGCACGCATCGCGCGTCCTCACGCGCCCGGTGGATGGCGCTGTGAATGACGAATCCGGCGGGGTTGACCGGGTACGGGCTCGGCTCGACCGCGTTGCCGTCCAGGTCGATCTTGACGAGGCTGGAGGCGGTGATCTCCTCGAACATCAGCCCGTACGGGTTGATGAGGAAGTGGTGATCGGGCCCGGGAAGGCGCAGCGAGATGTGCGTGTAGATGAGGTCGGTCATCCGGAAGTGCGCGACGAGCCGGTAGACGGCGGCCAGTTCGCGGCGCAGCGCCTGCTCGTCGGTCTCGGGGGGCGAGGCGGGCGCGGGGACGGGGGCGGGGACGGGGGCGGGGGGCAGCGTGGGGGCGGAGGTCACGGGCGTACTCCTCGGTGCGGAGGGCGGGGGTTCACCCCTCCAGGCTGGAGGCTACGGACGCCCGGCGACAAGGGCGCACGCCCGTCCGCGCGCGAGATCCGGTGGTTCGCGGGGCCGCCGCTCCCGGCCCCTTCCCGGCCCGACTCCGCCCGTGCCCGTGTCCGCGCCCGGCCCCTTCCCGGCCCGACTCCGCCCGTGCCCGTGTCCGCGCCCGTGCCCGCGCCCGCCCGCGTCCTGGTCGCCGCCTGCCGCACGGCTTCCGACCGGCCTCCCGGCTCCTGGACGTCCTCCCAGCCGATCCGCGCCGGTTTCCGGCCGAGGGCGTGAACCGGACGAGGTGCCGCGAGCGATAAGGAGTACGTGAGACTTTTCCGGCCCCTGAGGGGCGAACGTGACGACGGCGCCCTGCTACGGGCCGTCCGCGCGGGGCAGCACGAGGCCCTGGGCACGTTCTACGACCGCCACTCCGGGTGGCTGCACGCCCGGCTGAACCGGCGCTGCGGGGACCCGGAACTGGTCCGCGAGGTCGTGCAGGACACCTTTGTGACGGTGTGGCGTTCCGCTGGAGGTTTCCGCGGTACCGAGGCCGGCGGCTGGCTGTGGACGATCGCCGCGCGCCGCCTCGTGGACGCGCTGCGCGCCCAGGAGCGGGCGGAGCGCCCGCTCGACCTGCCCGTCCCCGACGTCCCCTCGGCCGAACAACACGTCCTGGCCGGCCTGGAGTACGGGGACGTGGGCGGCGCCCTGCGGCGGCTCTCACCCGAACTCGCCGCCGTCCTGCGGGCGACCGTCGTCGACGGTCTGACCACGCGGGAGGCCGCGCGACTGCTCGGTATCCCCGAAGGCACCGTCAAGACCCGCGCCGCGCGGGCCCGCCGCGAGCTGCGCGCGGCCCTCGAACCGTCCACGCGTCAGGGCCCCACAGGAGGCAGGGCATGAACTTCTCCCGGCACACGGACCCACAGACCGCCGCCCACTACGCGCGGGGCACGCTTCCCGAGGCGCAGTGCGTCCTCCTGGAGGACCACGTCGAATCCTGCGGGCGCTGCGCCGCCGCCGTCTCCCGCGCGGTGCGCGACACGGCGGCCGGACCGGTTCTCGACTCCCTGCGGGAGAGCGTGCTGCTCTCCGTCAGGGGCGCCGAGGCCACCAGCGAGGCCCCTGCCGCCGGGGTGCGGAGCCCCGGGCCAGGCGCCTCCCTTCCTCGTCCCCGGACCGCCGGGGGGCGGTTCGGGGCGTCAGCCCGCGGCGGGTGGGCGGACATCCTCCGCCCCCCGGCCGGCGGCCCGGCGCGGTGGCCGGACACGCTGCGGGCCCTGCGTACGGCGCTGAGCCCCGGCTGGTGGGCGGCCGTGCTCCTCGTGGTGGCGGGGACGGTGGTCCTGGGCCTGGGCGCCGATTCCGGCGGGGCCCGGCCCTTGCTCCTGGCGGTGGCCCCGGTTCTGCCGCTCGCGGGCGTGGCCCTCGCCTACGGTCCGTACGCCGACCCGCTGTACGAACTGGCCCTGGCCACCCCGCGCGGGGGCCTCAAACTCCTGTTGCTGCGCACCACGGCGCTGAGCGCGGTGTGCCTCCCGCTGCTGACCGCGGTAGGCGCCTTCCTCCCGGGTGTGCCCGGGGCGCCCGGACCGGCGGCCTGGCTGCTGCCCTCGCTCGCGCTGACGCTGACGACGCTCGCGGCCGGCTCCTACGTGGGCTGCCGGGCGGCCGCCGCCGGGTGCGCGGCGGGCTGGGCGGTCGCGGTCGCCCTGCCGACAGGGAGGCCGGGCCCCTCCACCGCCATACAGCTGGCAGAACGGCTCTCCCTGCTGCTGGACGGGCCGGCGGCGCAGACGGGCTGGGCCCTGGGGGCCGTGCTGTGCGCCGCCCTCCTCGCACTGCGCCGCACCGCCTACGACCACATCTGAACACCGACCGCATCCGTACACCTGGGCAGCCCCCTCCGGCCGACGTGCCCAACAGACGTACCCGTCCGACGTGGCCGCAAGACCGCCCCGCCTGACGGCGCGTCCGCTGACGGCATTTCCACCGACGACTACCGACTACCTACTACCGACCAGCACCTACCGACTGACGTACGGGAGTACGCGTGAGCACTCTGTCCCTGTCCGGACTGACCGTCCGGCACCGCGGGCGCACCGCGCTGGACGCCCTCGACCTGGAGCTGGGCCCCGGTGTGCACGGGCTGCTCGGGCCGAACGGCGCCGGCAAGACCTCCTTGATCAGAGTCCTCGCCACCGTCTCCGAGCCGGCGGCCGGGACCGTGGAGCTCCTCGGCCACGACCTCGCCGACCGGCACGGGCGGGTCGAGGTGAGGCGCCGCCTGGGCTATCTGCCGCAGGACTTCGGCCACTACCCGGGCTTCACGGTCCGGGAGTTCGTCGCCTACATGGCCTGGCTCAAGGAAGTGCCCGGCGCCGGTGTCCCCGAAGCGGTCGAGCGGGCGCTGTCCCGGGTCGGGCTCGGTGCCCGCGCCGACGACAAGCTCCGGCACCTGTCCGGCGGCATGCTGCGCCGGGCGGGCATCGCGCAGGCCCTCGTCAACGAACCCGAGCTGCTCCTGCTGGACGAGCCCACGGCGGGCCTCGACCCGGAACAGCGGGTCGAGTTCCGGGCCCTGCTGCGCGAGCTGGGAGCCACCGCGACGATCGTCGTCTCCACGCATCTCGTGGAGGACGTGGCGGGTGCCTGTACGGAGGTGACCTTGCTGGAGGAGGGCCGGCTCGCCTACCGGGGCACCCCGCAGGACCTCGTGCGTCTGGGGGAGAGCGTGGCGGCCGACCAGGACGCCAGTCCCCTGGAGCGCGGCTACACGGCGGCTCTCGCGGCCCACCGCTCGGGCACGTGGGCCGGGGCCGTCCGATGAGCACGCTCAGCCCGGCCCGGCCGGAGCCCGTCGCGGCCCCGCCCGCCCCTCGGACCGGCGCGCTGCGCGCGCAGATGCGCCACGGACTCGGACGCTGGGCCGGGGCGCTCCTCGCCGCGACCCTGCTGGTCTTCCTGGCCTCCGACGCCGGGGCCTGGCAAGGGCTGTGGAGCGAGACGCAGTTCAAGCTGCACGGCGCGACCGTCCTTCTCGCGGGACCGGTGGCGCTCGGCGCGGGTTGCTGGTCCGGCGGGTTCGACCGGCGTCGCGGGACCGGCGAACTGCTCAGCAGCGCGGCCCGTTCCGCGCTGCGGCGCTTCCTGATGACCACACTGCCCCTCGCGGCCTGGACGGTCGCCGGCTACGCGGTGGCCACGACCGCCGTCCTGCTCGCCTCCTGGCCGTACACCTCCGCAGGCCACCCAGACGTCTCCGTACTGCTCGGCGACGCGGCGTACCTCGTGGCGGCCGCCGTGCTCGGACAGGTCGCGGGGCGGCTGATCCCCTGGCGGCTCGCCGCCCCGGTGCTCGGCGTCCTGCTCTACGCCCTGCTCGGTCTCTCCCCGTGGGAGTCCCCGCTCCTGCCGTCCTGGGGGCTCTGGGGCGAGGGCGACCGGGCCCCGTGGCAGACCTTCGTCATGGCGCTCTGGCTGCTCGCCCTGGCCGCGACGACCGTCCTCGCGCACACCGCACGGCGCCGGTTCCTGTGCCTCCTCACGTCGGCCGCCCTCGCGCTGGCCGCCGCGGCGTCCCTGCTGGGGACGGGCTCCCCGACGCGTACCGATCCGCTCACGACCCGCGTCGTGTGCGACACGCGCATCCGTCCCGCGGTCTGCGTCGAGGCGAGCCACCCCGGCCTGCTCCCCGAAGTAACCGCGGCCCTGCGCCCGCTGGCCGGGAAACTGGAGGGGGTCGGCAATCTGCCCGCGCGCTGGTCGGAGAGGGGCGGGCGCCGGGGCGGGGAAACGGTCAGCCTCCCGCAGCTCATGTACGGGCAGGAGATCGTCCGCAACAAGCTGGTCGACCCCGGGCGCTGGCGCCACGACGCCGCCTACTCCCTCATCGGGTCCGACCCGTGCGACGCGCGCGTCGAGGACGTACGGGCCGCGCGGGTCAGCGAAACCGTGCTCGACTGGCTCGCCCCCCAACGCGACTCCGCCCGCGAGCAGTTCGAGGAGCAGGCACGGGCGGAAGGCAACGAGAAGGAGCTCGCCTCCTACGCCGCCGACCGTGCGGCCCGGGAGCGTCTGCGCTCCATGGGTACCGAGGAGCGCCGCGCCTGGCTCACCCGGTACTTCGCCACCCGTGACCGCTGTGACCCGAAGGAGGTCCCGGACCTGTGAACACCCCCGTCCCGGCGCTCAGAACCGCCGTCGCCCCTTCCGCCTCGTTCCTCCCCGGGCCCCGGCTCCACGCCCGGGTCCACGCCACCGCCCCCGCCCTCCTCGCGCTCTGCGCCGTCGCACTGCTCTCCCTGTGGTCCGCCCACGCGCTGCGGCCGGGCCCCGGCACGTTCGGTGACGCGTTCGCCACGGCGCCCTTCCTGGCGCTGGGTCCGCTGCTCGTAGCCGTCGTCACGGCCGTGAGTCAGTACCGGCACGCGCCGGAGCTGGACGGGACGGCGGTCCGCTCCCCGCTGCTGCTGCGGCTCACCCCGCTCCTCGGGCTGCTCGCGGTGGGCACCGCCCTGCTGGTGCTCGCCGCTCTGGCGGGGCCGGGCGAGGGGCGCGACCTCGCCGCTTCGATCCGCAACACGGTGGGCGCCGCCGGGCTCATGGCCGGCACCGCGACGCTGCTCGGGGCGCGGGCCGGCTGGCTGCCCGCCGCGGTCTACCTCTCGGCCGTCCACCTCGGCCACCCCGGCGTCCCGGGCGGGCGGGCGGCACAGGTGTGGGCCTGGCCCACCTGTCCCGGGGACCAGCTCCTGCCCTGGGTGGCGGCCCTCGTCCTCCTCCTCGGCGGCACCGCACTCCACGCCCTGCGCGGGGCCCGCCCCGATCCCGGCTGACCCGCGAGGCCCCGGCGCCGATGGGGTGGGGCGCGCGGAACCCGTTTGTCCCGGCCCCGCCCGTCCCGGGAAAATGGACGGGCCACCGCCCTACCGCGCAGGAAGGTCCGCCCACATGCTCAGGCCGTACGACGACGAGGCCCCGCTCGTACTCGACCGGCGCGAAGGCCCCTACGGCGAGGTCGTGCTGCGCCGGCACGGGGCGCTGCTCCAGATCATCGCCAACGGCACCTTCCTCATGGACACCTCCGACGGCCGCTCGGAGCGGCTCCTGGTCGACAGAGCCCTGGAGGCGCTCGGGAAGCGGCCGGCCCCCTCCGTGCTGATCGGCGGTCTCGGGGTCGGGTTCTCCCTCGTACACGCGGCGGGCGAGCCGCGTTGGGGACGGATCGCGGTCGTCGAGCGTGAGGCCGCGATCATCGACTGGCACCGCGCCGGGCCGCTGTCCGCACTGTCCGCCGAGGCCCTCGCCGACCCGCGGACCGAACTGCTGCACACCGATCTGCTCGCGTACCTGCGGGAGTCGCGGGACACGTACGACGCGTTGTGCCTCGACATCGACAACGGGCCGGACTGGACGGTGGACACCGCCAACGACGGGCTCTACTCACCGGCCGGACTGGACTCCTGCCGGGAGCGGCTGCGGCCCGGCGGGGTGCTCGCGGTGTGGTCGGCGCGGCCCTCCGCGGCATTTGAGGACGCACTACGGAATTCCGGATTCCAGCAGGTCCGTACGGAAGAGGTCCCCGTTGTCCGCGGTGTCCCCGACGTCGTGCACATCGGCGTACGGGCTGCGTAGCCGATCCGCGCCCGCTGGCCGTACCCTCTGACGGACCGCGGATCTTTCACGGACGTCCCCGTCCCGAGGCGGCGCGCGCTGTGCGGCACGCGCCCTCATGGCCGAGCACACCGGGCGTACGGGCTCCGAGGCAGCCGCGGCCGTTGACGACACACGTACCTTCAGGGCGGGGCGATGGAGCAGACACAGACCTCCCACAGCGGCGGCACGCCGGCGGCCGGGGCCCAGCGGCGGGTGCTGGTGGTGGAGGACGATCCGACGATCGTCGACGCCGTCTGTGCCCGGCTGCGGGCGGAGGGCTTCCTCGTGCAGACGGCGCTCGACGGGCCCTCGGCCGTCGACACGGCCGAGGCCTGGCAGCCGGACCTGCTGGTCCTCGACGTCATGCTGCCGGGCTTCGACGGGCTGGAGGTGTGCCGCCGGGTGCAGGCCCGTCGTCCGGTGCCGGTGCTCATGCTGACGGCGCGCGACGACGAGACCGACATGCTCGTGGGCCTCGGTGTGGGCGCCGACGACTACATGACCAAGCCCTTCTCGATGCGGGAGCTGGCCGCACGCGTGCACGTCCTGCTGCGCCGCATGGAGCGGGCGGCGCTGGCCGCCTCGACCCCGCGCACCGGCATCCTGCGGCTGGGCGAACTGGAGATCGACCACGCCCAGCGCCGGGTGCGGGTGCGCGGCGAGGACGTGCACCTGACGCCGACCGAGTTCGACCTGCTGGTGTGTCTCGCGAGCACCCCGCGCGCGGTGCTCTCCCGCGAGCAACTGCTCGCGGAGGTCTGGGACTGGGCAGACGCCTCCGGCACCCGTACCGTCGACAGTCACATCAAGGCGCTGCGCCGCAAGATCGGCGCCGAACGCATCCGTACCGTGCACGGAGTCGGGTACGCGCTGGAGACACCCACGCCGTGACCGGGCCAGCGGCCCGCGCGCAGACCCCGGGGGGACCCAAGGTGAACAGGTCGCAGGTCAGGCTCCGCCCGTTCCCGATCAAGGCGAAGCTCGGCACGCTGGTCGTCGTGTCGGTCTTCATCACGACCGGGCTGCTCATCGTGGCGCTGCGCACGGACACCGAGCTGCGTTTCATCACGGTCTTCTCGGTCATCGCGACGCTGCTGATCACGCAGTTCGTGGCGCACGGGCTCGCCTCCCCGCTCGCCGAGATGACGACGGTGGCGCGGGCGATCTCGCACGGCGACTACACGCGGCGGGTCTCGGGCAGCGACCGGGGCGACGAACTCGGTTCGCTCGCCGAGATGATCAATCGCATGGCGGACGACCTGGAGGCACAGGACCACCATCGCAAGGAGCTGGTCGCGAACGTCTCGCACGAGCTGCGCACGCCGATCGCGGCGCTGCGCGCGGTGCTGGAGAACGTGGTCGACGGGGTGTCCGAGGCCGATCCGGAGACGATGCGGACGGCGCTCAAGCAGACGGAGCGGCTGGGCCGGCTCGTGGAGACGCTGCTGGACCTGTCGCGTCTCGACCACGGCGTGGTCCCGCTGAGGGCGCGCCGCTTCGAGGTGTGGCCGTACCTGTCGGGGGTGCTGAAGGAGGCACAGCTCACGGGCGCGGCGGTCGCGCGGCGCAACCTCGTGTCGAACTCGGGCAGTCACAGCCGTACCGATGTCCATCTGCACCTGGACGTGTCGCCGCCGGAGCTGGCCGGGTACGCGGACGCGGAGCGGCTGCATCAGGTAGTGGCGAATCTCATCGACAACGCCGTCAAGCACAGCCCACCCCACGGAAGGGTGACCGTGCGCGCACGGGCGGGTACCCAGCCGGAGTCGCTGGAGATCGAGGTGCAGGACGAGGGTCCGGGCATCCCGCGCTCCGAGTGGCACCGGGTGTTCGAGCGTTTCAACCGGGGTGCCTCGCCGAAGGCGCACGGTCCGGGCAGTGACGGCGGGACCGGTCTGGGCCTCGCGATCGCCCGCTGGGCGGTGGATCTGCACGGCGGACGTATCCGGGTGGCCGAATCCGCACGTGGTTGCCGTATTCACATCACTCTTCCGGGGCGAGCTCCGCAGGTCGACTTGACGTAGGCTTCACAGCAGCACGACAAGATCCAAGACCGAACAGATTGTCACCAGCCGGGAACGCCGACCATCAGGTCACGGTCGCGGTCGGAGGACATCTCGCGCAGAGCAAAACCACGGTTGTTTCCCGCCAATCCATGCGTCGAAACACGACGTCCGGTGTGACTTACGCGACGGATGCCCGGCCCGGCCTGCACCTGTGGTTGTCGGAGGCGTAGCCTTTATTCCCGCTGTCCATCACCTTGTGAGAAGCGGAAGAGGGCGGTTACCGCCGTGTCGCCACAGTCCCCCAGTAACTCGACGAGCATCTCGACCGACCCCGTCGGCCAAGACGGGCAGGGCAAGAACCCTGCTGCCGCCTTCGGCGCGAACGAGTGGCTGGTCGATGAGATCTACCAGCAGTACCTCCAGGACCCGAATTCGGTCGATCGTGCCTGGTGGGACTTCTTCGCCGACTACAAGCCGGGCAGTGCCGCGGCCAAGACCGGCACGGACGGCGCTGCCGCCGCCCCCGCCGCTCAGGCCGCCGCTCCTGCCGCCCCCGCGACGCCCGCCGCCCCGGCGCAGCAGAAGCCCGCTCCGGCCCGCGCCCAGCAGGCGCCCGCCGCCCCGGCCGCGAAGCCGGCCGCTCAGGCTCCCGCCCCGGCGCAGCCCAAGCCGGCCGCGAAGAAGCCGACTCCGGCCCAGCCGCAGCCCTCGGCTCCCGCCACGGAGGCCCCCGCGGGCCCCGAGTTCGTCACGCTGCGTGGCCCCTCGGCCGCCGTCGCGAAGAACATGGGCGCCTCGCTGGAGCTGCCGACGGCCACCTCGGTGCGCGCCGTCCCGGTGAAGCTGCTGTTCGACAACCGCATCGTCATCAACAACCACCTCAAGCGGGCCCGGGGCGGGAAGATCTCCTTCACGCACCTCATCGGCTACGCGATGGTGCAGGCGATCAAGGCCATGCCGTCGATGAACAACTCGTTCACGACGAAGGACGGCAAGCCGACCCTGGTCAAGCCGGAGCACGTGAACCTCGGTCTCGCGATCGATCTGGTCAAGCCGAACGGCGACCGTCAGCTCGTGGTCGCGGCCATCAAGAAGGCCGAGACGCTCAACTTCTTCGAGTTCTGGCAGGCGTACGAGGACATCGTCCGTCGCGCCCGGGACAACAAGCTGACGATGGACGACTTCTCCGGCGTCACCGTCTCGCTCACCAACCCCGGCGGCATCGGCACCGTCCACTCCGTGCCGCGGCTGATGCCCGGCCAGTCGGTGATCATGGGCGTCGGCGCGATGGAGTACCCGGCCGAGTACCAGGGCACCTCCCAGGACACCCTGAACCGGCTGGGTATCTCGAAGGTGATGACGCTCACCTCGACCTACGACCACCGGGTCATCCAGGGCGCCGCCTCCGGCGAGTTCCTGCGCATCGTCGCCAACCTGCTGCTGGGCGAGAACGAGTTCTACGACGAGGTCTTCAAGGCCCTGCGGATCCCCTACGAGCCGATCCGCTGGAACAAGGACATCGACGCCTCGCACGACGACGACGTCACGAAGGCCGCCCGGGTCTTCGAGCTGATCCACTCCTACCGGGTGCGCGGCCACGTCATGGCCGACACGGACCCGCTGGAGTACCACCAGCGCAAGCACCCCGACCTCGACATCACCGAGCACGGCCTCACCCTGTGGGACCTGGAGCGTGACTTCGCGGTCGGTGGTTTCGCCGGCAAGTCGATGATGAAGCTGCGCGACGTGCTGGGCGTCCTGCGCGACTCGTACTGCCGCACCATCGGCATCGAGTTCATGCACATCCAGGACCCGAAGCAGCGCAACTGGATCCAGGACCGGGTCGAGCGCGGGGTCACCACCGCGAAGCCGGAGCGCGAGGAGCAGCTGCGCATCCTGCGCCGGCTCAACGCCGCCGAGGCGTTCGAGACCTTCCTGCAGACCAAGTACGTGGGCCAGAAGCGCTTCTCGCTGGAGGGCGGCGAGTCCGTCATCCCGCTGCTGGACGCGGTGCTGGACTCGGCCGCCGAGGCCCGCCTGGACGAGGTCGTCATCGGGATGGCCCACCGCGGCCGTCTCAACGTGCTGGCCAACATCGTCGGCAAGTCGTACGCGCAGATCTTCCGCGAGTTCGAGGGCAACCTCGACCCGAAGTCGATGCACGGCTCCGGCGACGTCAAGTACCACCTGGGCGCCGAGGGCACCTTCACGGGCCTGGACGGCGAGCAGATCAAGGTCTCGCTGGCCGCCAACCCCTCCCACCTGGAGACGGTCGACCCGGTCATCGAGGGCATCTCGCGCGCCAAGCAGGACATCATCAACAAGGGCGGCACGGACTTCACCGTCCTGCCGGTGGCGCTGCACGGGGACGCGGCCTTCGCGGGCCAGGGCGTCGTCGCCGAGACGCTCAACATGTCGCAGCTGCGCGGCTACCGCACCGGCGGCACCGTGCACGTCGTGATCAACAATCAGGTGGGCTTCACCGCTCCCCCGGAGTCGGCGCGTTCCTCGATGTACGCGACCGACGTGGCCCGGATGATCGAGGCCCCGATCTTCCACGTCAACGGTGACGACCCCGAGGCCGTCGTCCGGGTGGCGCGGCTGGCCTTCGAGTTCCGTCAGGCGTTCAACAAGGACGTCGTGATCGACCTCATCTGCTACCGCCGCCGCGGCCACAACGAGTCCGACAACCCGGGCTTCACGCAGCCGCTGATGTACGACCTGATCGACAAGAAGCGTTCGGTGCGCAAGCTGTACACCGAGTCGCTGATCGGCCGGGGCGACATCACGCTGGAGGAGGCCGAGCAGGCGCTCCAGGACTTCCAGGGGCAGTTGGAGAAGGTCTTCACCGAGGTCCGGGAGGCGACGACGCAGCCGGGCGACCCCGAGGTCTCGCCGCCGCAGGCCGAGTTCCCGGTGTCCGTGGAGACGGCGATCTCCCAGGAGGTCGTGAAGCGGATCGCCGAGTCCCAGGTCAACATCCCCGACCGGGTCACCGTGCACCCGAGGCTGCTCCCGCAGCTCCAGCGGCGCGCGGCCCAGATCGAGGAGGGCACCATCGACTGGGGCACCGGCGAGACCCTCGCCATCGGCTCCCTGCTGATGGAGGGCACCCCGGTGCGGCTGGCCGGCCAGGACTCGCGGCGCGGCACCTTCGGCCAGCGCCACGCGGTGCTGGTGGACCGGGAGACCGGCGAGGACTACACCCCGTTGCAGTACCTCTCGGACGAGCAGGCCCGGTTCAACGTCTACGACTCGCTGCTGAGCGAGTACGCGGCGATGGGCTTCGAGTACGGCTACTCGCTGGCCCGCCCCGAGGCGCTGGTCATGTGGGAGGCGCAGTTCGGTGACTTCATCAACGGCGCGCAGACCATCATCGACGAGTACATCACCGCGGCCGAGCAGAAGTGGGGCCAGACCTCCGGCGTCACGCTGCTGCTGCCGCACGGCTACGAGGGTCAGGGCCCGGACCACTCCTCGGCGCGGATCGAGCGCTTTTTGCAGCTGTGCGGGCAGGGCAACATGACGGTCGCGATGCCGACCCTCCCGTCGAACTACTTCCACCTCCTGCGGTGGCAGGTGCACAACCCGCACCACAAGCCGCTGGTCGTCTTCACTCCGAAGTCGATGCTGCGTCTGAAGGCGGCGTCCTCGAAGACGGAGGAGTTCACCTCGGGCGGTTTCCGTCCCGTCATCGGTGACACGACGGTGGAGCCGGGCGCGGTCCGCAAGATCGTCCTGTGCTCCGGCAAGGTCTACTACGACCTGGAGGCGGAGCGCGCCAAGCGTGGGGCCGACGACACGGCGATCATCCGGGTCGAGCGGCTGTACCCGCTGCCGGGTGACGAGATCCAGGCCGAGATCGCGAAGTACCCGAACGCCGAGAAGTACCTGTGGGCCCAGGAGGAGCCGGCGAACCAGGGTGCCTGGCCGTTCATCGCGCTCAACCTGATCGACCACCTGGACCTCGCGGTCGGCGCGGCCCTGCCGCACGGTGAGCGGCTGCGCCGTATCTCCCGCCCGCACTCCTCGTCGCCGGCCGTCGGTTCGGCGAAGCGGCACCAGGCGGAGCAGGCCCAGCTCGTGGCCGAGGTCTTCGAGGCCTGACCGGGAGCGTCGCGTGTGAGGGGGCCCACCCCCGCCCGGACCCGCCCGGGGGGGGCCCCCCCTCAGTGCGGGGTGGTTAGGGGGTGGGCGGTTGGACGACGCGGCCACCCGGGGCCGTAGCCCGGCGGGCGGCCC